>WQVN01000004.1 GCA_009785795.1 Coriobacteriia bacterium | reverse complement strand
TTTCAAAAAAAGTATCTATGTCAGTATCTGGTGGAATAAGTATTTGATTTTTGCGCAGTTTTACTCCATAGGGCAAATAATGATCAAAGCACAGGAAGCGTGCTTGCGAAATCACGTTGATGAAGCGGCGAGAATTTCTTGAGGCAACACGTGTTGATCCTTTTCGTTCTAAAAATCGATAATTTGTAACCGATTTCTTTTTAAAGCCCCAAACATAATGAAGTTGATTGAAGCGCTCATCAGCATGAGCCTGTTCAAAGAGCGTACGATATTGACCCGAATAATCTTTTCCTTGATTGGAAACAAAGAAGACCAGTGTGTCGTCCAGATCAAACTTTGCACGACGATAGAGTACCGAAGATATTCGACGTGCTACCTCTTTTACTTTCTTTAACCGTTGTATTGCTTTGCGCGCTGGACTCACTTTTTTCCTATGTTTTGCCAGCGAAGGAATAATTTGTCTGTAGAGGAATGTGACCATTTTCTTAGTCAGCTTAATAGGATTATTTGCAAGTTGCGCTACAGTAACAGATCTTCTCAGCTTTCCCATGTCTGCAGCACTCTTAGACTTGGGAGGAAGCATGTCAAAGTCTCTTACAAGGGCTTCAAGCCACTCAATCGTCTGGTTATGCTCATTGAAGCCAAAAAGCTCATCAAGCTCTGCGAACATCTCTCCCAAATAGTCAGTACCTCGCTCATCAGAACAACGCTCCAAGTGGCCTATCATGTAGCGCCAGACTTTTGGCATGCAGAGCGCAAGCGCGTGACCATGAGCAATACCATATAGAGAAGTCATTTGATAGCTCATTGCGCTCGCTGCGGTGACTCCTGCAATATTGATCGCTTTTCCAGCCAAGTGTGCTGCTTCAAGCATTACCTCTGCAGCACCACCATCATCAGAAGCTAAATAATCCTGATAATTGTTCAGAATAAGCTTGATTGCTTCTTTGGCATAAGCCTTGCTTTCGTCAGTTGACTTGACAGACCAATACGATTCTATGGATTGACACAGTGCGTCTAAAATTGCAGTCTTTCTCTGATAGGATGGCAGTCCGTGCAGAAATTCTGGAACAAGTGCAACATACTCGGGAATCGCATGTGAACTATCAACCACATATGGCTTTTTCATGTGAACTATAGAAAACGTGGTCGCCTCACTACCTGATCCCGCTGTTGTGGGAATGGCCAGATGGGGAATGCTGGAACTACTGTACTCTGCAGTAAGATACGTTGGCTCAGCTTTATCCTTTTCCGCACTGGACTCATCGTCGCCTTGAGCATCAATTTGAAAATGCTCGTCTGGAACTGATGAGAAAAGCAGAATGCACTTTGCCAAATCTATGGCACTTCTACCACCTACAGAAATCAACAAATCAGCTTGCGATGCCTTAAAGGCATCAAGTCCAGCAAGAATATCATCATAGGTAGGATTTGAGGAAAATTCATCAAAGGAGTCTAAAGAAATACCTTGCTTTTGCAATTCCTCGGCAAATGAGTCGGTAAACGAACCTCCAGAAACAAGGAAAACTTTCTTACTGTGCGCATCAGGAAGCAGCGACAAGACCGTCGCTGGCAACTCTGATATTGCGGATGCACGAAAAATAACTTGTCCACTCATGTGTGTATGTTTCACCCTTTGCTTGTCATACATTAACTTATTGAACTCGTAAAGCGCTTATCTGTACAGTCCACTTGCCCTAGCACTCATAGTCAGCACATTTCAAAACTGACACTAATCAAAGAGTTTTACCTCTTTAGATACGGCAGACAAATCCTCAAGGGTGTCAACCTCAGCAACATAGTCATCGGTATATGAAAGTTCAGAAATCTGAAGATGGTCAGTTAGCCTATTGAGCGCATTTTCTGCATACACTCCCGTCTTGCCATCATCGACAAAGCGTACAACTTCTGCCATCCAAGCCTGCATATCATCTGCACGCAGACGATAAAAGGGCTGAAAGGCAACGCAGTCGCTATCAAAGATGTCAACAGCAACTTCTTTTATCAGCCCATTCGAAATGCGCGCTTTAAAATCTTTATCTGGCAACGCTGCTTGCCTGTCAACTGCAGCACAGGAAGTATCTTCCGCACTGAGAATGCGCTGCAAAAACCCAGGGCTAAATACAAGGTCACCATGAATTGACAGGACATCATCTGTGATGAAATCGCGCGCCAAATACAGTGAGTAGATGTAATTTGTTGTCGCATAAACAGGATTTTCGACAAGTTCAACATTGAGATTTGAATATTGAGGATTATCAAGAACAGCCTCAAGCTGATCTTTGAAAGGACCAGTAGTTATCACAAAATCCTTTAGTCCTGCATCACTCAACAGTCTGATTTGGCGCTCGAAAATAGTCTCGCCGCCATGTCCCTCAAGAGGAAACATCGCTTTATGAGTCTTTTTGCCCGCATCTCCCATGCGCACACCAAGACCCGAATTGAAGATGACTACCTGCATTCCACACCTTTCAGATTCAAATGTGCGATTATTCCATCTTTTCTTGTCATCGCACTAGTCCTTTGCCACACTGTGCTTCAAGTGCACAATTCCTGTTCCGACGTAGGCAGTTTGCGCTACGTTGAACTTCTTTGCATTCGCAGCAAGTACTTTAAGGCCAGACACATTGTCCCATAGCTCAACGGTAATCTGGTACTTGCCAGGAATCAAGCTTGCTTCTTCAAACTGTATACGTGCTTTATGTTTGCCAATAGTCCTGTCAAGGCTTAAGGATTGCTTGCCAGACGAATAGACCTCTACACCCTCTGCATTGCTGATTGAAAAAGCTACCGCAAGGCTATCCATTGGCTTTTTTACCTCATAGTTAAATGCAAAGGCCCAAGGCTTCCCAAAATCAAGCTTCTTTATGCTCTCTCCAGAATCATCAAGCAAACGAAACTTGGTCGGCGCAACAATGTCTCTGCGTGTCAAAATGGGATTTTCTTCTTCTGACTGCTCAATAGCAGCTACACGTGCTTGCTTGCGCTCAGTCTTTAGAAATTCTGAGTACTGAACAACAACATCACCCATGTCGCCCTGTGCCATAAGCTTGCCCTGATTGAGCCAAATAGCACGCGTGCAAAAAGCTTTTACCGTTGACATGCTATGACTAACGAACAGGATAGTTTTCCCCTGCTGACGAAACTCATTCATTTTTGCAATGCATTTCATCTTGAAGATGTCATCACCAACCGCCATGACTTCGTCAACAACAAGGATGTCTGGATCGATATTTGCTGCCACAGCAAATCCTAAACGCGCCTTCATGCCACTTGAATAGGTTCGATAGGGTTGGTCAATGTGCACGCCAATATCTGCGAATTCAATGATGTCATCTTTTACTTGCTCGATCTCTGCTTCTGAGATTCCCATAGTCAGAGCCTTATAATAGATGTTCTCTATGCCAGTCAATTCCGCATCAAAGCCTGACCGCAATTCAAGCATGGCAGAAATTCGTCCATGCGTCTCTACAGTTCCTTTATTGGGAAAGGTAACACCGGTGATTAGCTTTAACAGGGTTGATTTTCCTGATCCATTTCGACCCAGAATTGCAGTAACTTCGCCTTTTTCAAATTTGTAATTTATATTGTCAAGAGCGACAAAATCCTTATGCTCAACCTTGAACCCCAAGGTTCCTAAAGCACGTTTTATGTCGTTAGGATAAATCTTGTATCGCTTTGTGAGTTGTGAAACCTCAACAGCATACTCAAGAGCGACCTTATTGTTCTGTTTGCACGTATCATCATTCATGTCTGCCACCTACATCACATCTGCAAAGTTTCGAGACATTCTATTCCATACATAAATAGTCACAACGCCAGAAATCATAATGAAAGCCCAAAAATATAGCGCCCAGCCAGGATCCTGCCAAAACCATGTATTGTAAAGCATGCAGGCTCTATATCCCTCAACCAAATAAGCAATAGGATTTAAGCGCATTATCACGCCTAAGGTACCTTCCAAATTGCTTGCTGGCCACAGAATTGGTGAAAACCAGAACAGTGTTTGCGTCATTACACGAATAAACTGCACCAAGTCTTTCGAGAACGCGGTAAGTGCAGATAAAAAGGTAGCCGCAATAAGGCAAAAAATAAAGGCTGCTGGGATATAGTAGAAAAACTGTAGCCAGTATATGGTCGGCGTATACCCCGCAGCGATAAAAATGGCAAACGCCAGCAGCATTACACCCATGTGTGCCACAAATAAAGAGAGTACGCTAAATTGAGGAATAGCAATTAGCGGAAAGGATACCTTTGTCACAAGCCCGCGATTCTTACGCACAGAATTACCTGCCTGCGAAAGGCACTCGCTAATGGTGCGCCACAAAAAGATGCCCGGTATTAACCACAGCACAAAGGGGTAGTCACCCCTATCCATACGCAGGCCAATCTCAATTGCAAACCAAAACACCAAGACATAGGCCATGGGCAATGCTAAAATCCAAAGCATGCCCAATGCTGTTCCTTTGTACTTTTTGTGCAGGGTACGACGAGCGAATTCCCACGTTATCGCACGATTGTCCCATGTCTGACGCATGAGTCCATGAGTCACACTAAAAAATTTTGCAACCATTAATTTGTTTAGATGTCGGTAGAATCAGTCGCTTCAGCTGCAGTCTTTCCCTTACTTCTCCATGCTCGCAGACAGAGACCTGCATACATTAGAAGTGGTGGAAGCAGTGCTGCAATATAGAGCATAATGAATGCAACTGGTCCAAAAGAAACACCCGGAGTCGTGAAAAAGCCAGATACGGTCACCACTATAAAGATCGCTGGCACATTCAAGGCAAAGGCAAGAAAGCTCACTGAATCATATACGCCTTGTGCTAGGTTAACTCCATCCAGATAGAGAAGGACATGTGCCGTTGTCACGACCACAAGCAGTATTGGCAAGTAGATTACAGACAGCACATTTTTCACAGTTGAGATTGGCAACAGAAATCTATTTGCCAAGAACACGTACATGCCCATAATTAGAAGCAATGCAAAAGTCCACGCAAGGGATGGAAGCGAGAAGCCTGGTATATTTGCCTCGATAATTGTAATTACCGTAAAGATCAGTAAGGCCACACCATGAATCGCGAGCGCGCGCAAATTGTTATCAAATACAGTTGCCCGTGGCGCAAGCTTAGTCGCCGCTGGCGAGTCTGACATCACTGAGTTTTCTTCTTCCTGACCTGCAGGTTCAGTCGATGTATCGTTTGTCTTAGTCTCTTCCATAATTCCTTCTCTACTAACTGCAAAGTTCCATCTGCATGAAATCCTTCAACAATATATGTATTCTACCATTCAATCTGCAATCATCGTACAGTATTTTCAACAGAAAAGATACTTTATGGCGCCCTTAAATCGCGGACACCTGAACGCAACCAATAGCCCCAGAAGGCAAATGTTTCCCTTGTTAGGTTCCTATGTGTTCCTGGAATGAAATAATCACTATACGCAGGCACCGTCAGCACATTAGCCCCTTCTGCCCGATATGCCATTTTGATTCGTGGCAAATGATAGTTTTGACTAACAGCAAGAACACGTGTTGCCTGCATCTCGTGCAACATGGGTACCGTATTTCGCGCTGACAGATCAGTGTCATTGCCGTATTGATCAATAATGATGTTATCTGGATTAACACCGTGCGCAATGGCATAAGCTCGCATCATTTCTGGCTCATTTACTCCGTCAGCATCAATGCCTCCCGTAAAAAGAAGTTTTGGCACGAGTCCATCGTGGTATAACTCGATAGAGCGATCTACCCGTGCGCGCAGCGACGTGGAAAGTCGCCCATCAGGAAATGCACGCGCGCCAAAAACTATAGCTACGTCAGCAGGCCTGGAATAATCAGTAGAGCCAAAAGTATAGATTTGCACAAGGGGGAAAAGTAGCACCCCTAAAGCGGCAAACATCATCATGAGTGAAAATTCCAATAATGACGAACGACGCTCATTTAAAGTCCATGCTACTATGCCCATAAAAATAAAGCCTATGACGATAAATAGTGAAAAGGGTACAGGAAACCGCGTTGTGAATGCACCCGAGCTTAGCAGACTATAGTATTCAAGCACATTGACCAATGCGAATACTGCATACACCATACACACAGAAGTCGTTACGATCTTTCTGACAAGACTCATTCCTGGCTTGAGTGCATAACAAATCAAGGTTACTGCAAGCAGTGCAGATAGCATTGCAACTATCGGTGATGGCAGATAGTCGAACTGAATCCACCAGATGTCTTCTGCGCGAGCAGTGCCAAATCGAGACACGATAATATTGAGTGCCGAAAACACGCCAAAGAACAGGGCAAAGCCACGAACGGAACCTCGCAGTAATCTGGTAAGTATTTTTGTTGTCGCTGAGAAAAGCATGGATGACATTCTAATATGACCATAGACCCTCTGGTCAAAGGCGTAATAAAGCTGCTATACTTTTTCAGTGGTTTACGCGTGGGGCCTTAGCTCAGCTGGGAGAGCGCATGGCTGGCAGCCATGAGGTCAGGGGTTCGACCCCCCTAGGCTCCACCACTCTTCTTTTCAAGCCTTTTTCGCAGTAGTGGAGCTAAACTTATGGAGATTTCACCAAAGCGTCGTAAGCGACAACAGAAGTACCGCACACCTATAGCGCGATATCGCAGCAACACTTTTCAAAAACCGATAACAAAAAGAGATTATTTTAAGAACATTCTAGAGATTGTGACTCCAATTGCTACGATTTTAAATTCAATTTTAATGCTGCTTTTAATGCTTGCTTCCATCTTGTTGGCCATTGCTTCGGTTAACATTAGCAGATCCTTACAGGCTGCTGAGGAAAGTATGCGGCAGCCTTATTTTGTGATTGTTTCGAACTGGAGTGGTTCTCCTACCATTTGTGTAGTGAATGTGGGAAGTGAGATGCTTCAATATGAAATAGATCTTACATCATATTTTATTTTCGATGCTCTTAAGGATGATGAACTTCTAGAGCGAGTATTTATTCGAGTGGAAGACATGACTAGACGTCTCCCCGCGGAAGAAGATGGCGAAGTATATGCGTTTTTTCACGTCAACTCTTGGTCTCATGGGGAACATCCGCTTCGCAACAACATACCTAGTCAGATAGAAAGTCTCATTGAGCGATTAATGTATCCACGGTATGGATACCATAGCTCGGTGAAAGATCAAAGTGTCAGAATTGATTTTCATATTGGTCATGCTATAGACATCACTTATTGGGATCTTGCTCGAGAAGAAAGAGTTGAATCTATTTGGTATGTGCCTCGTCTTTTGGCTTTTGAGAATTGTCCAAGTGACTCCATAATGCGAGATAGCGATTTAGCGGGAATAAGGCGAGATGTCTACGCACATATTTGGACTTACGAAGCGCATTCAGCAAGCAGCTTCAACTGGGCATTTACACCTACTTGGCGAAGTTACCTCGATAGTTATGCAGGACACACTTCTGACTGGCCAGATGATTTCGACAATGTGGAATTTGAACGAGATATACTTCATCAATATGCCTTCTTTGTCGACTTGATCTCTGAACTTCGTGAACGTCATAAGCCTTTGCCCTGATGGCAGCACTTTGAAGGTCGCCTACACTATAATGAAGTTGCTCAACTGAAGGTATGGTAAAGAGAAAGCACTTAAAGGTATATCTCGACATCTGCTGCTCTAATCGTCCTTTTTACGACCAGGTACAACTCAAGATTAAACTAGAGACTGATGTCAAGTTGTTTGTGCAACAGCAGATTCTGCTAGGAAAATATCAGCTAGTGTGGTCATATATTCTTGACTATGAAAACAGTAAAAGCCCTTTCAAAGAGCAGAGCCGAGCAATAGCTGCGTGGGAGAAGCTCTCTTGCGAAACCGTTGATGAAACACCTGCTGTGCTTGCTCGTGCTAAGAAGTTAATAGGCTCTGGCATAAAGACAATGGATGCCTTACACATTGCCTGTGCAGCAGAGAGTGGCTGTGATTACTTTATTACAACTGACCGCCGCCTACTTTCAGCGGTAGAGCCAGACGTTAAGATTGTAAACCCTGTACAATTCATTCAAGAGATTGAGGTGATAACATAACCAGTGAAACCGTACTAAAAAATGAAGGCTTGCAATTGCTCACTAAACATCTGGGCATGGTAGAAGCTGAGCGCTTTATTGCACTGATGGCTCGTGAGCCATTTGACTACACGGAGTGGCGCAGAGATAAGTTTGATGATGTTTCCCTTGAAGAGCTAAGTGCTGCTGCCATGAAGCATGTCAGTGCAAAGAGGAACATGTGATAGGATTGATTGTCGTTGATTGTTCATAGCAGCTTTATGAGCAATCTAGTGGAGCAAGAAGGTGTCGAATGCAAGACGGAATTGTTGCCAGTAAAGTTTGCCGCAAATGTGCCGCAAATGTGCATCACTTCAGATGGTATTAGATGTTGCTAGATAACCCATCTACCTGCGCAGATAGTGCTAAACATTACCTGCTATTACCTATCTGAAAACACTGGCAGCCATGAGGTCACCGGTTCGATCCCGGTAGGCTCCACCAGATGTCTCAGTATGCAATTTCTTTTCAGGAAATTTTCGCTAATGCTTGTTTGGCAATGTCGAAACTGTAGCCTTTATTTTGCAACTTTCTCAAAGCCCGTTCGCGATCCTTCTGATCTGTGATTGTCTGACGCTCTATGACAGTCAAGGCTCGCTCAAGCTCTTCTTCATCTGACGGTGATTCTAACAATTCTATGTCTGCATCAGCGATCCCTCGCTGACGCAATTCGTGTTTAATCCTGCGCCATCCCTTACAATTGTGCTGAGCTTCTCTGATGTAGAGCTCAATATAGCGCTGATCGTCCACTAAGCCGACATCAATGAAGCGATCAACTACCTGCTGTGAAACATCAGAGTCATGGCCCTTCTCTATAAGACGTGTGCGTAATTCGTGTGTCGTTTTCTCGCGCTTGCGCACAATGCGATGTGCGCACAGTCTTGCCTCTTCATAAGCAGTTTCATCAGTCATTTGCTTGTCGGCAGTCATGTCATTAATAGAAGTGGGCAGTCTGCCCACTTCTATCGCTCATTAGTTCTCGTCTGCTTCTGCAGTGTTGGCACTTTTCGCCATACCCAACTTTTCGCGCACTGCAGTCTCAATTTCTAGGCTCATGTCGGGATTGCTTCGCAGGGTTTCTTTCGCTGCTTCCCTGCCCTGTCCCAAACGCACATCTCCATAGGTATACCAGGCTCCAGAACGTTTTAAGACTCCCTGTGCAACACCCAGATCCAATATTGACGATTCCTTGCTGATGCCCTCACCGTACATAATGTCAAATTCGGCGATTCTGAAAGGTGGTGCAACCTTATTTTTGACAATTTTTGCCTTTGTCCTATTACCCAGTACCTCTGTACCTTGTTTAATTGCCTCGCCACGGCGGATGTCAATGCGTACCGTTGAGAAAAACTTTAAAGCGCGACCACCTGTAGTTGTTTCTGGACTACCATATATAACACCAATTTTTTCACGAATTTGATTGATGAAGATGCACGTCGTGTTTGACTTCGACAGTGATCCAGTCAATTTGCGCAAAGCTTGGCTCATCAAACGTGCCTGTGCGCCTACGGTAGCATCGCCCATTTCCCCCTCAATTTCTGCACGAGGCACCAATGCTGCAACTGAGTCAACAACAACGACATCAATGGCTCCACTGCGCACCAACATGTCACATATCTCTAAAGCCTGCTCACCCGTATCTGGCTGTGACACTAATATCTCATCAAGGTCAACGCCTAATCGCGCAGCATAGGTAGGATCTAGTGCATGTTCGGCATCAATAAAGGCTGCAACGCCGCCTGCTGCTTGCGCTTCTGCTAAAATCGACAGTGCTAACGTAGTTTTACCGCTTGATTCTGGTCCAAATATCTCTACTACACGACCACGTGGTACTCCCCCAACACCCAAAGCCGCATCAATGGCTAACGATCCTGTAGGAATAACGCCAATCGCAAGATTTGCAACATCATCGCCATACTTCATTATTGAACCCTTGCCATACTTTTTTTCGATTTGCTCACGCGTCAAATCAAGCATTTGTTCTTTACTGGTGTCCATTATTCCTCGTTTCTGACCCACGGGGTCTCTTTGCTCTGTATGACTACGGATTAGGTGAGAGCTCACATGTACATAGTAATAGATACTATCCGAACATTCGTTTTTGTGTCAACCCTTTTTGAAACTTGTTTTAAAAAGAATTAATTATCAAAGCGACCTTTAAAATTCATGCGCAGATACGTCATGATTTCTTGAGCAACACTCTCGATAGCACGCTTCTCTGTGTTAATGATCAAGCAACCTAATTGACGCATTAACGTACGCGCAGATTCAAATTCTTTCTCAACATAATTTGGGTCGGTGTAATTGGGCACATACGCACCGAATTCATTCATGCGTTCTTGTCTCACCTTTGTCAGAGTATCCATGCCTGTCATCAAGCCAAATATTTTGTCTGCTTCAATTTCAAAAAGCTGCCTTGGTGGTGTCGCCTCTAAGGTCAGCGGTATATTTGCTGTTTTGAATCCTCTGTGAGCCAGATACATCGACAGCGGTGTCTTTGAGGTGCGTGACACTCCTATCAAGACGATATCTGCATCAATTAATCCCTCAGGGTGCTGACCATCATCATGGCGTACTGCAAATTCCATTGCAGAAATACGTCGATAATAGGCATTGTCAACCTGATGCAACATACCAACTTTGCCAGAAGGCAGCTCGCGAGTAAGTGTCGTGATTGCATCAAGGCCGCTCGCAAGTATGTCAATTGAATGCACTGTGTCGCGATTCTCTTCAGGAGCGCGCAAGACACACATTTCTTCGCGTAAATCAGGATTGGTAAAGGTGTAGATAAAAACATAGCTATCATCACCTGCATGGGGAAGAATTGCTTCGCGCAACATGTGTACGTTATCGATCATGGTGGTAAAAGCAAATTTCCACTGTATTTGCGGAAATTGAATTGCGACAATGTGAGCAACCGTGTCGGCAGTTTCACCAACAGAATCACTTAAGATGTGCAGTGTCATTTGACGACGATTGTCAGTCATTTCCCGTTATTCTACTTTGACAATCTGCGAAAATCGGCAAATGGCTCGACCAGTGCAATAAACATATTGAGCAGTGCAAGCCTGTTGCGACGCAAATCTGGATCATCAACCATAATCATTACCTTGTCGAAAAAGTCGTCAAGAGGCTCGCGCATACTTGCAAGTTCATCAAGATACTCACGGTAAGCCTGCTGCGTTAAATAATCTTGCACACGCGGCTCTATTACTGCCAATACATCATAAAATGCCTGCTCATGCTGCTCAAAGAGTGTCACATTAACACTTATGCCAGCTTCTGAATCGCTCAGATTCTTTGCGCGCGTGTAAGCTGTTGACAGATTCTCCCAAACATCACCCTGTTCTAGAAAGTCTTGTAGCGCAATGCAGCGCTTACATGCGTCTGCGGGACGTGTCGCCGAATTGGCAAGCACCGCAGACACTACTTCTGTACTATAGCCCGCATCACGCAAAATCGTGTCAATGCGAGGAGTAAAAAAGTCCAGCACACTTTGAGCGGCATCATCTGTCTGCAAATCTTCTGGAAGCACACTGATTGACCGTGCAATTAGTCCAGCAATGTCTAGGTCTGCATCTGCAGGAAGGGCATCCATGACAATACGCAAGACTCCAATGACATTTCTGCGTAGCGCAAAGGGATCGCTGCTTCCTTTTGGTCTTTTTCCAGCAGCAATAATGCCTGTAATCGTGTCAACTTTATCAGCAAGTGACACAAGCTGTGCAGGAAGCGTCGCTGGCAGACTGTCGCCTGAATAGCGTGGCCTGTAATGCTCTTCAATTGCTCGCGCAATTTCAGTACTTTCACCCTGGCAACTTGCGTAGTGAGCACCCACTGTTCCCTGCAATTCGGTAAACTCCACAACCGTACTGCTTGCAAGGTCAGCCTTTGCCAATTCCGCTGCGCGTAGAGCAGTATGCGCCACATCGTCTGGCACATCAAGTACCTCATTCAGATATTCAACAATCTGGACAATGCGTGCTGTCTTGTCAGCAAGACTACCTAGCTTTTGTTGAAATAATAAGCTGTCCAACCTGTCGCACCAGCCATCAAGCCCAATCTTTAAGTCCTCGTCGTAGAAAAATGCGGCATCAGCAAGACGTGCACGGATGACGCTTTCATGTCCGTAAGCGATTTTCTGCGCACAGGCAGGATCTCCGTTCGAAATGACCACAAAGTGGTTATCAAGACTGCCATCGTGGGTCTGAATCGCAAAATAGCGCTGATGCGAATTCATAGCATACTCAAGAATTTCTCGTGGAACACGCAAAAATTCGCGATCAAATGAACATAGTAAGGCGCTGGGGAATTCAACGAGATTCACTACTTCATCAAGCACCTTGTCAGGCACAAGAGCCTTACCATGTGGCGCTGCAAGTTCATCAATACTGCTTAAAATCATTTCACGACGTTTATCATGATCGACAATGACTTTGTTGCCACGCAACACATTCTTGTATTCGCGCATGGCTTGGATAGGAATCTGCTGTGTCGACAAAAAACGATGTCCATAGGTCCAATTGCTTGAGCGGACATCACCAAAGCTTACATTGATGGTTTGTGAGCCCAAAATAGCCAAAATCCAACGTACTGGTCTAATAAAGTGCACATCGCTGCTGCCCCATCTTTGCTTTTTTGGCCAATCAAGTTTCGCAATCAATCCTGCAAGCAGATCTGGCAGCAAGTCTTTTGCAGCTTGCCCTTTTTCATTTTTGACTGCATAGACGTACTGTCCACCATCTGTTTCGCGAACCTCAATGTCACTTAAATCAAGTCCTTTACCACGAGCAAATCCCTGCAAGGCCTGCGTAGGTTCGCCATCTGAATCATAAGCAATCTGCTTTGACGGACCTTTGTATTCTACCTGAATGTCTTCCTGACTATCTGCAAGCCCCTTAACAAGCAATGACAATCTGCGCGGAGTTGAATAGACTTGCAATTCTTTATAATCAAGACGTATGTCTGCCAGTGCCACCTGTGCAAGCTTTTCTAGCTGAGCATGCGCTGCATTGAGTGGCGCCGAAGGCATCTCTTCAACGCCAATCTCGAACAGTAGATCTGAAACATAAGGCTTGATTATGTCCATTACTGCTCACCCCTATCTGCAATAATCGCACCATCTGTGATAGCTGCATCACCGCCCTGATCACCAGTGACATCATCACTGGCAAGGCTCTGCAAATAACCTTCACAGCATCGCTTCGCAAGTTCGCGCACGCGCAGAATGTATGCTTGGCGCTCGGTCGCGCTAATTGCACCACGCGCATCAAGCAGGTTGAATACATGGCTGCACTTCAGTACGTAGTCATAGGCGGGAATGGACAGTTCTGCCTCGAGGGCACGCACGCATTCTGCTTCAAATTGGGTAAAAATATCGAACAGCATCGATACACTGGCAACCTCGTAGTTATAGGCTGAATATTGCTGCTCGTTCAACTGGAAAACGTCACCATAGTTGACCGTCGTGCCGTCAGGTGCAACTGTCCAAATCAAATCATAGACATTTTCAACACCTTGGATGACCATCATAAGGCGTTCCAGTCCGTAGGTCAGTTCTGCAGGAACAGGACGACACTCAAAACCGCCAACCTGCTGAAAGTAGGTAAACTGGGTAACTTCCATACCGTCCAGCCAGACCTCCCAGCCCAAGCCCCAAGCACCCAAGGTAGGTGACTCCCAGTCATCTTCAACCAGGCGCATATCGTGCTTTGCCGGATCAATGCCAATAGCCTTCAATGAATCAAAATACAAATCAACTACATCATCAGGACTGGGCTTCAAGATTACCTGAAATTGATAATAGTGTTGTAAGCGATTTGGATTTTCCCCGTAACGTCCGTCAGTTGGTCTGCGCGATGGCTGTACATAGGCAGTATTCCATGTGTCTGGTCCTAAGCTGCGCAGCACGGTCGCAGGATGAAAGGTGCCCGCCCCAACCTCGGTATCGTAGGGCTGTAAAATCACACAGCCGTAGTTCGCCCAATAGTTTTGCAGGGCAAGAATAGCATCTTGAAAGGTAAGTAATTCGCGTCTCTCACGTGGCTTCATTATCGCCATAGTCTCCCTAGGGTCAGAGTATTCATTGGCACTGTCAGTCAAAGCACCAGTATAGCAGGTTGCATTGCGCTATTTGCCATCCAAAACTATGCCAGCGTCTGCCAATATGTAAATTTCTTCCGCAAATCTATAAGTGTAGCTGCGTTAGGTCGCCAGGACGCAGATTATCTGCAGGCAGCTCTACGCGCAGGTATTCCCTACTAGTGCCTACTGCAGTATTTGTCTTACTGTTGACTGTTTCGATAATAGCCTCAATCTGTGTGCCAATTCGCAGGTTTCGGTAGCGGAGCGCATCCATGTCTGCCCGTTCTTGCAATGTTCGTGCGCGATGAGTTACTGTTGCTGGACTTAAAGGACGTAACAAGGCCGCAGGCGCACCATTGCGAGGACTGTAGCGAAATACATGTGTCTTTGCAAAACCAATTTCTTTGACCAAATTTAAGGTCTGTTCATAATCTGCCTGATCTTCGCTAGGATAGCCTACGATTACATCAGTTGTAATGGCAGTATGCGGCATCGCTGCACGAATACTTTCAACTGTCTGTACGTACTCACAGGCAGTATAGCGCCTGTTCATATCTCCCAGAACATGGTCTGATCCTGACTGCAGCGGAATATGCAGATGCTCACATAATAGTTTTCCTGATGCAAGTATTTCGAGCAGATCGTCGGTGACGTGCAGAGGTTCTATACTTGAAAGTCTGACACGATGAATATCGGTTTCTGCTTTGATGCGATTTAAGAGAGTAGGTATGGAATCTGCCTCTGCGGTTGAATAGTTACCCAGGTTAATTCCTGTCAAGACTACTTCCTTTGTGCCATTTTGAGCAAGCATTTGAATCTTTGATGTAATTTCGCTTGCGCTGACTGACCGACATTTTCCGCGTGCATAGGGCACTATACAGTAACTGCAGTAATCCTCACAGCCATCCTGCACCTTTACGGGCACACGAATCCGATTTGTGGCGACATTAGATTCGTTACTGTGCAAAGATTCTTGTTCTCGACGTTCCTCACTGCACTCAGGAATGACAGGTACAGCAAGTGTACCTGCATTCAGCAAGTCTTCAACATGACTTGCGATTTGATTCCTGTCGGCTATTACGGTTATTTTTGGATCAATCAACTCCAATTCTGCCTGCAGCAACACTGCTCCACAACCTGTTGCAATTACGGTACGCACACTGTCCTGGCGACAGGCACGACGTAGTTCTTTTCGCACCTTTTTATCTGCCTCGCCAGTAACGGTACAGGTGTTAACAATAACAATCTCTGCGCTTGCTGCACGAAAGACCTGCTGCAATCTTGCATCATTCAATTCTGTCGACAAATCTGTCGATTCGACTTGATTAACCTTGCAGCCAAAAGTCTTGATGAAGTACGGTACCACGAGCTAACCTTTTAACCTACTGCGCAACGACAAGGCATCGCAGGCAACTGCTACTGCAGCACATGCTGCCGTATCAACACGTAAAATGGTAGATCCCAGACTAACGTTACTACTGCCAATCGTGGTCAATTTCTCAACCTCTGCAGCAGTAATCCCCCCCTCAGGTCCAATAACCAATGCAAGGTGAGGCTTGCGCAGGTTTACACTTGGCAAGTCTACAGCAGCAATGGCAGACGATAACGTGCTGGAATCATTACAATCTGTCCTTTCTGCTTCTTCCCACAAGGTAAAAATTGCATCAGGCTGCATCTGTTCTAAAAGTTTGATGGCCGTAGAAAAGCTATATAGCGTATCAAGTACAGGTAGGTCTGTGCGGTGAGATTGTTGTGCTGCAGCAACAGCGACTTTATTCAGGCGTACAATTTTTGCATCGGCACGCGCACCTACAGGCCTACTAATTGATCGATCAAATAGCACAGGGACAATACGTGTAGCTCCCAGTTCTGTTGCTTGCCTAACAACTGTTTCTGTCGTATCGCCCTTTGAAAATCCAATAACCAGAGTCAGCTCAAATGGAATATCTGATGTCTTGACAGATTCAACTATCTGCAAATGTAGTAAATCTGGATTGATTTCTCCAATTTGACACAACCACGTCTGCCACAAATCACGCTGAACCAATTCAACACGCTCTCCTGCCTGCAATCGCAAGACATTTACCGCGTGATGGTATAACTGCGCGTCAAAATCTCCCGCACTGCGTACTTGCAGCACACTTCCTGCTTGAAGTGCAGGGTGCCCTACTGGCAGGCTCGTAAAAAATCGAGGAAGTGCCACAGCTGATGCACCTTATCGCTTGCCCTTGAAAAAGTCTTTCATTTTGCCACCGACACCTTGTACCAACAGCTCATCAGCATCAGAAGTCTCACTGTCCCCGAAATGGCGACCCAATTCTTCAAGCAATTCTTGTGATCGTGCATCAAGCTTTTTTGGCACAATAATTTCAAGGTGACAATAAAGACTGCCAAAGGCCTCTTCGCGTCCAACTATAGGCATTCCAGCACCTTTGACCTTGACTCTATCCCCCGTCTGAATACCTGCAGGAACTTCAACTGCTACCACACCCAGCAAGCTTTCAATTTGCTTTGTCGCACCCAAAGCTGCCTGTGTCATCGAAATGGGTAGACGCACATTTAGGTCATGCCCCTTGCGCACAAATCGCTCATGCTCTAGCACACGCACCGTTACCAGCAAGTCTCCGCTTACAGCACCACGTATTCCAGCCTCGCCCATATTGGGCAAGCGAATCTTTTGCCCGTCAGCAATTCCTGCGGGAATCTGCACATCGACTGTCTGACGATCAATTACCCGACCAGAGCCCTCACATTCAGTACAGACATTTTCAACGCGCTGCCCACTACCCCCACAATCAGGACAAGGTTGCTGTGTACGCATCATGCCAAATATCGTTTGTTTAGTACCAATGACCTGCCCTGCTCCATCGCAGGTGCTGCAAGTCACTGGTGCTGCCCTATCCACACTACCTGTCGTATCACATTCGTCACAGGGGGCTAAACGATCAATGGTAATCTGGCGAGTCAGTCCGCGTGCTGCATCTTCAAGAGAGATACTGATGGTCGCACCCATGTCGCGACCATCTGAGCGCATTCTGCCCGCACGTGCACCTGAAACGCCACCAAAAAATGATGAAAATAGATCACCCAAATCAACTGCCTGCCCACCGCCAAAGATATCGTTAAAATCAACGTTGTAGGCAGATCCACTCGCAGCACCAGGGACAGCACCAAAGCGATCGTAGTGTTGACGCTTGCTAGAATCTGACAAAACGTCATAGGCTTCATTAAGTTTCTTAAACTGGTCTTCAGCATCAGGAGCATCATTGACATCAGGATGAACAAGACGCGCCTTACGCCTAAAAGCACGCTTGATCGTCTCGCCATCTGCATCGCGCGTGACTTCAAGCATTTCATAATAATCAATACGTGTTGTTGACAAGTTTGTAGTCTCCTAAAATTTATAGATAGGTCACTGTGGTGAAGTGTCTAGTCTAAGACATCATCAAGAACGTGTGCCGCAGTTGAAACTGCCGAAATTGCATCGCGATACTTCATACGAGTTGGACCAACAACGGCAATTACCCCAATCCGATAACGACATGCTACCAGGCTCAACCTTGACAAACCCGATGTGACATTCTCTTTGCCAATAGATACGGTAACACGCCTGTCATCTGTACTGGTTTCAAGAACTTCAATCAGCTCGTTTTCATTTTCAAGCATACGCACCAGATGGGCAAACCCTTCCTGGCTGCCAGGTGCCAAAAATTCTGGTTGAGATAGCAAATTTGCGAGTCCGTTATAGTACAGTTGCGGCTGATTCATCACAAGTCCTGCATCTGGCGCATCGTGCATGGCAGATCCAAAATTTGTCCGCGGTGACAGCACAACGCTTAGCAGCGCCAAACTATTTGTCACTGCACTCAAGTTCATCGCTACCGTTTTGAAAAATTCTGCAAACAGCAGCGAATTTCCATAATTGCATGGCGAACGTAAGGTGCGATGCAATTCCTGATGCGGATATGCAGCACTCGCATTATCGCCAATGCTCAAGCTAGGCAAAGACAGTATGTCGTCAACTACCCTGCGATATCCTGCCTGCGTAGGAAGCCTGCCTGCAGAAGTATGGGGCTGATACAGCAAGTCCCGATCTTCCAGTGCACCCAATTCAGAGCGAATAGTTGCAGGCGAAACAGTTGCAACATAGCGTTGAGCCAAGATACGTGAGCCAACAGGCGCGTTGCTTTTTACGTGGTGGTCTACCACGGCACGAAGCACAATTCGTCTACGCTCAGTTAATGCGGTCACATCTTACCTTTTCTCAACTTAGCTATTGATAGCGCACGAGCGAATGAATCGGCACATCATGCTTGAGCAGCTGATCACGTCCGTTAAGGAAGTCCAATTCAATAAAAAAGCTATAGCCGACCAATTCAGCACCGAGCTTGTCAATCAAGTGTGCTTTTGCACATGCTGTACCGCCTGTTGCCAATACATCGTCAACAATCAAAATGCGGTCGTCAGAAGTCACATCGTCCTTGTGGACTTCAATTACTGCCTTGCCATATTCAAGAGTATATTCTTCGCCCAAGGTAACATAAGGCAGTTTCCCTGCTTTTCGCGCAGGAATGAAACCAGCACCGAGCTTGTATGCCATAGTAGTCCCAAAAAAGAATCCACGCGCCTCTGCACCAAAAACTTTGGTAATGCCTGCGTCCATGAAAGGTGCGCACATATCATCAATCGCTGCCTTAAAGGCATCTGCATCTGCCAGAACGGGTGTAATGTCCTTGAAAGATACACCAGGGCTGGGCCAATCAGGAATCGTGCGAATAATGTTTTTATAGTCCACAATCTACCTCTCTTTGTTCGTGCGATTGTTTAGCCATACTAGAGTTTAGAGCAAATCGTCCATTTTGTCTTTAATCTCACGCTGCAATAATCGGCGCTTCAATAACTCACTTTGCCTAATAATGTCAGACGCCACCTGTGCAAGTTGCTCTTTTGAATGCGGGGTTTTATGCCTATAGGTTGGACGCAGCAATTGTTCGTAAATCAAAGATTCCTTGTCTGCGAAAGTTGCGTACATGCGCAAATGACGTGGCTCAATTCCTACTCCGCGAAGTTGCCATGCTGCACGGACACAGGCTGCGTCTGCAGCAGAAACCGTCGCATTTCCCATCGTTGAAGCAGTACTCGTAATCTCGATTATTCCAAAGCGCTTGAGGTCGGTAAAAAAGTTCTCGGGAATCTTTTCTGCATGAACCATGTCTGCAACAGATACTGCTGCGCAATCACCTGCGTCAAGTGCATACAGCTCTTCAAAGGCACCGTCACCTTGTCCATCAGTCACAGCACCATCATGTGTGGCCGCACTCTGTCCTGCGCTCGTACCTGACTGCACAAAGCCATCTGGTGAAGATTGTTGATTTTGCGCCTCGTGTGCCTGTTGAAGTAATTCTGTAATTTCTGCAACAGCAACCCCGCGCTGAAATTCGTCAAGTTTGACCTTTATGATAGCAAGTGGCAAAAATTTTTCGCGCTGCAAGCGCAAGATCAATTCAATTCGTGCGATATCTGCACGCGAATATTTGCGATATCCGCCGTCAGTACGCTCTGGCGCAATCAGACCTTCATCCTCTAAGAAGCGTAGCTTAGAAACGGACAGATCAGCAAAGCTCAATTGTAGTTTTTGAACTACCTCTCCTATGGTTAAGTAGTCACGAAAGTTCATTTAAGAATTGTTGCCCCAATAAAACACAAGCTGAAAGGTGCCAATCTGCAAAACATCACCATCACGCAAAATCGCCTCTTCGACTATCGATCCATTCACATAGGTGCCATTCAACGAACCTGCATCACGCAGTCGAACTTCGGCGCCCTCACGCTGAATAATGGCATGCTCGCGCGAAACAGTAATATCACCTAAAAACAATTGTACCTTTGGATCGCGACCAATAGTGATGTATTCACCGTCAAGAAAGAAGCGTTCTCCAATCTGCGGCCCCTTGAGAACTTTAAGGTAAATATCGTCATCGGAGGAATGCTCATTGCGTGCACTAGCCTCTGGACTACCAACAGGTAGAAAAGAAGTCGTTGACTGATCCGCAGTGTCCAAGCAATAGGTACACAGATGTTGGTCTGCGCCCTCAAATCGCTTGCCACAGGCTGTGCACTCACTCATGCTCTATTCCTCGTCCATACGCTCGCGTACTTTATCGATTTCTGCCTGGAATGCTGCAAGCAGATCCTCGTCTTGCTTAATGGCAAAGCGTCTGTCCGGCTCGATACGATTGCGCACAAAAGGATCTTCCATAACGTCAAACAGGTCACGACCTGATTCATTCATTTCGCGTACAATATATTCAATTGCACGAGACTCTTTTACGCTTAAGAATGTTGCAGTCTTTTTACCCTCTTTATTCTTTTTACGTCCAAACATTTATTGCTTCCTCCATCTAAGATCAGGGTTTCGCACGGCAGCCTCTTCATCTAGGCGCCTTACAGGAGTAGTATAAGGGGCAGCGTGCAGTGTTTCAGAATCTGTTTCCAACTCGGTGGCAATAGCAATCATTGCGTCTGCAAAAGCATCGAGGTCTGCAAGAGACTCAGTTTCAGTTGGTTCAATCATCATGGCCTCATCCACTAGCAAGGGGAAATAGATTGTCGGTGGATGAAAGCCATAATCAAGCAAACGCTTTGCTACATCTAGAGTTCTCACACCAGTTGCATCTTTAAATGGCTTGCCAGTAAGAACAAATTCATGCATGCAAACTCCAGGAAATGCAAGCTGGTAATGTTTTTCGAGTAATACGCGCAGATAGTTGGCAGAAAGCACTGCTTGACGTCCTACATCACGCAAGCCATCGCCTCCCAGTGCGCGAATATAGGTCCACGCACGCGCCATCACCGACACATTACCGTAAAAGCTGCGCACACGCCCAATTGAGCGCTCTGGCATGGTCAGCGTGTACTGGTCATCCTCTGCATCATAATCGACAATGGGACCTGGCAAGAATGGGGCAAGCTCTGCGCTTACACAGATAGGACCTGCGCCTGGTCCTCCCCCGCCATGTGGTGTCGAAAAGGTCTTGTGCAAATTGATATGCAGTGCATCAAAGCCGCTGTCGCCAGGACGCGACATGCCCAGAATTGCATTTAGATTTGCACCATCACAATAACTAAATGCGCCTACCGCATGCACGGCTTCATTGATTTCAATAATGCGCGGCTCGAACAATCCTACTGTGTTGGGATTGGTCAGCATAAAAGCAGCTACGTCTTCATTGAGTAGTTCGCGCAAAGCATCCAGGTCTACTAGTCCGTCTGCATTCGAGGGCACCGTCACTGTATCGTAGCCTGCCATCGCAACAGACGCAGGATTGGTCCCATGCGCAGTGTCAGGAATAATCACCTTTGTGCGAGCGGTTGCTCCATCTGTGCGAGCAAGATGTGCTGCGCGAAATGCCATCAGGGCTGCATACTCTCCGTGTGCGCCAGCAGATGGCTGCAAGCAGGTCGCAGCAAAACCTGCAATTTCTGCGAGGTCGTTTTGCAGCTCATACATCATCTGTAGGGCTCCCTGAGCACTGCTGGTGGATTGGTACGGATGCAAGTTCGCAATTCCTGGCAAACGTGCAGCATCTTCGTTCAGGCGCGGGTTATACTTCATGGTGCACGAACCTAAGGGATACATGCCTTGGTCGACACTGAAATTCATTGATGCCAGATGCGTATAATGACGCATGATGTCAGTCTCGGTAACATGTGGCAAAGAGGGACCTTCTGTACTGTCTGCAAGATAGTCAGCAAGGCCAGAAATCGCACTTGCATCCAGCTGTGGCAGCTCGCTTTGCGGTGCCTGCAAGCAACTGCGACCCTCTACCGACAGATCATAGATGGTCTGACGCGGACCACGATAGTTAATCTGGTAATCTGATTGATGATTTGAAGTTGTATCAGCCAAGATCTTTCACCTCGCTTACAAATGCATCAACTTCTGCACGAGTTCGCTTTTCCGTTACTGCAAAAAGCACCAGGGCATCATTACTGTCGTTGCTGGCATCCAGAATGACACCTGCCAAATAGCCGCGCATAAGCAGTTCAGCATGCCAGTCGCTTAAGTCATGCTCGCCTATGTAGCGCAAGGCAAATTCATAGCCAAAGGCTTGCTGTCTATCATTTGATGCTGCGGACAACGCAAAGAGTCCTGTGCTCAGAAGTTTATCGCGCAAGTAATGTGCCTTTGTCATGCAGTCTGTGGCAATATCTTTTAGTCCCCCTGAACCAACAGCAGCTAAATACATCCCCGCTGCCAAAGCGTTCAGTGCATGGTTGCTGCAAATGTTAGATGTCGCCTTTTCGCGACGAATATGTTGCTCGCGCGTCGACATAGTCAAGACATAGCCCTGATTGCCATCAATATCTGTTGTGCGTCCTACGAGACGCCCTGGAATCTGACGGACGCATTTCTGCGTACAGGCAAAATAGCCCAGACCTGGTCCACCAAAACTCATAGCACTACCGAGGGGCTGACCCTCGCCAACAACAATATCTGCGCCCAGAGTGCCAGGGCGCTTCAAGATTCCAAGCATAATAGGATTAGTGTCGAGCACCACATACGCACCTGCATCTTTGGCAGCTGCAATCAGTGGTGAAACATCTTCGATTATTCCATAAAAGTTCGGATATGGTAGCAATACGGCAGCAATCTGTCCTACATGCTGTGCAAGTAGGTCTGCAAAAGCTTGAGCATCGGTTACCAATTCTTCAGTCACCGGCACATATACAGGATCAATCAATCCTGAGCTCGCATAGGTCTCTAGGGTTTCGAGTTTTTCGGGATGCAGTGCCTCAGACACCAGCATCACAGTGCGTTTGCCACGCGTCAGACGCATTGTCATAAACGCGGCTTCGACCAAAGCAGTTGCACCATCATACATGCTGGCATTAGCAACATCCATACCGGTAAGTTCACAAATACCTGTCTGATATTCATAAATCGCCTGTAAGGTTCCTTGGCTAACCTCTGGCTGATACGGTGTATATGCAGTGAAAAACTCGGGACGACGCAACAGGTAGTCAATAAAGGCAGGTACGTAATGATCATAGCAACCCGCACCCGCAAAAGAAACATATTCATGCGCTGCAAAATTTGCAGCGGAAAGTGCATCAAGGCGCGCGCGCAGGTCAATCTCTGACATGCCTCCATACACATCAGGAGCATTGTCTAACAGCACTGCATCAGGCAGATCAGCGTACAATTCATCAACACTCGCAACACCAATGCGTGCAAGCATCAATTCGCGCTGTGCATCAGTTATCGGAATATAGTTCATAGATATTGCCTTTAGCTTATGGCAGACTTGCGTCGTAAGCTGCAGCATCCATTAGATTTTCAAGATCACCAGCATCATCAAGGCGAATACGCACAATCCAGCCATCGCCATAAGGATCATCGTTGACGGTTTCTGGCGCATCTTCAAGAGCCTCATTTGCCGCAATAATCTCTCCAGCAACAGGAATAATCAATTCTGATACAGACTTTACACTTTCAACTTCACCGAAGACTTCTGAAGTTTCAAAGCTGTCACCAATATCTGGCAAATCTACAAAAACAACCGACCCCAGCTGCTCTGAAGCATGCTTGGTAATGCCAATTGTTGCTTGGTCACCATCAACTAAAACCCATTCATGGTCAGCTGAATATTTACGATCTGTTGGAGTCGCCATTGTCTGTCCTCTCGCCCTGAAATTTACTGCACAATAGTACCTATGCAATAGTACCAAAATGAAGCAGCTGAAATAACGTCAATTGGCAGAAAGGTGTCACAAAGTGTGCCGCAAGGAAGTTGTATGTCTGGCTCTTGCACGCAGCACAGTTTACTCCTGTGCGAACATAGGGTTCAGGCACATAACTTTTTCACCGTGTGCCCTGTGGTAGTGCCTTACTGATTGCGAACTTTAAGAGCCCGCTCAATGTCGCGCTGTGCATCTTTTTGCGCAATAGTAGCACGTTTATCGTAGTCCTTTTTGCCTCGTGCAAGACCGATTTCTACCTTTAGGCGATTGTCGCTTGAGAAGTAAATCTTAGTAGGGACAATGGTCTGTCCCCTCTCATTTGTTTTTGTATCCAAATACCGAATCTGCTTTTTATGCAGCAACAGCTTGCGCGGACGGTCTGGATCTACATTATTGTAAGAGCCTTGTGCATACGGCTTTATATGTACGCCTAATAGCCAAACTTCGCCTGCGCGCACATGCGCATAACTTTCTTTCAGTGATAGTCCATAATCGCGAATCGACTTGACCTCTGTCCCAGTCAACACAATGCCAGCCTCAAAGGTCTCATCAATAAAATAGTCGTGGTAGGCCTTTTTATTTCCTGCGATGCGCTTCATGTTATCCCTGGTTGTTATATCTGCAAAGTTGTTCACAGGGGCAGACAATCTGCCTGCCCCTCATGTTGTGAATTATCTACCTGCTTAAGCGCTGTGCCTCTACGATTGCGCGCTGTAGCTGCTGGTCAGTCTCTTCCTCTGCTCGCTCGGCAATGCTTGTTTCAACAATGATGTCGGGAGTATTACCTACATCATTAATAACTCTGCCATTTGCTGTCAGATAATGTGCAGTCGTCATAAAGGCCGCACCGCGCCTAAAGGGGATCTGTGTTTGCACGCTCGCCTTACCAAAGGTCTCTACTCCTACGAGGATCGCCCGTTCATGGTCTTGCAGGGCACCAGACACAATCTCGGCAGCTGATGCACTGTTGCCATTTACAATGCACACCATGGGTAGCTGCACCGACAAAGGCTGCCCTCTGCGTGACAGCACCTCTGGCATGGGTCTTGTTGAAGATTCAATCTGAACAATCGTGCCTGATTCAATAAAAAGCGAACTGACTCCGATTGCCTCATTTAGATCGCCACCAGGATTATCACGCAGATCCAGGATAAGGCTGGTTGCGCCCTGCTCGATTAAGTCCTCAACATCTTCACGCAGCTCATCAGTTGCGCGACGATTGAATTCAAATAGGCGCACATAGCCAACACCATCCTCAAGCAATCGTGCTTCGGTAATAGGTGCTTGAATAGTGTCACGAGTAATTGTAACGTCAAATGGGTCGCCCAAAGGATGATCCATTGACATTGGCATAACATCCTCATCAAAAGGACGTACCATGGTCAATTCAACATCTGTACCAATCTCACCGCGTACCCTTGAAGACAGTTCTTGTGTCGTCCAGTCTGTGCGCGTTTCATCGTCGACTCGATAAAAATAATCGCCCTCGAGCAATCCCGCAGCTTCAGCTGGTGTGCCTTCGTAAACTTGCAAAATGAAGACCGTGTCATTTTGTTCGCCCAGCAACACACCAATACCGCCAAAGGCACCCATCATGCTTTCTTCGTAGCGCTGCAGTTCTTCTTCGGGCAAAAAGCGTGCGTAATTATCTCCATTGCTGCGAAGCAGTCCATTAAGCGCACCTACGGTAGCAGTTGTTTCACTGGGCGGATCAAGTGCTTCGTTTTGCATCAAATTGAAAAGATCAGAAACATCTCTGGTCAATTCTGCGTTTTGGCTTGCGCGTACATGATCTGCAATAAATACAATCTGTGATACAGCAAACCCACCAAAAAATGCGGTGAGCACCAGAACGGTAATGCTCAAAGATAAAACAACCATTTTAGTTGTGCGATTCATAACATTCCTTTCGAATGAAACAATGCGGACATTACTGCCCGCACTGAATAATGTCATTGATCGTTGTCCAGAGTGCTCTGGCTAGATCTTCAAGTACCTTCTCATGGCAATAACTGCTCCTAGAATACCAATAACAACACCTGTGCCAACCAGAGTTAATGATATCTGCAACATAAGGGCATTACTAAAGTCAAAATCGATAAAAGCAAGTGCCTGCTGCAGGTTCGGGAATACAAATTCTTTAACTCCCAGCAGTACTAAGATGGCAAGCAGCGCACCGACAAAAGCCTGCAATATGCCCTCAAGGATGAATGGTGCGCGAATAAATCCATTGCTTGCACCCACCAAGCGCATAATGGAAAGTTCATTTCTGCGCGCATAAATCGCAAGGCGAATAGTATTGTTAATGAAGATCAGACTGACCAGCGCCAAAATTCCTACAAATAAAGCTCCTACAAACCGTGCTGTGTTGGTTGCATCAAGCAAGGTCTCTACAATACTCCCACCATAACTAAGGGCTGCATCAGGACTCTCTCCTGGAATTCCAATGCGCTCAAATTCCTCACTGTCGCGTATCAGAGTTAACACACCATCAATTTCTTGCGTGTCAACTAATTCAATTTCAAGTGATCGAGGAAGCGGATTTCCTGCAAGCTGTTCGACAATCTCTGGCGAGCCTTCTGTCATTCGCTCAAAGCGCGCGAGTGCTTCCTCTTTTGAAACCAGCTCCACAGTCGCAACATTTTCATGCGCGGTAAGCTCAGTTTGCAAGGTATCAATATCTGCATCTGTAGCATCATCATGAATCCAAATCTGAATGTTGATACGACTCTCGATATCGCGCGTCATGTCAGCAACCATGCTATTTATCAGCAAGGCACTACCCATTAACAGCAGCGACAAGAATATTGTCGCAATGCCACCAAAGGTCATTACCCAATTGCGCTTGAAGCTAATTGCAGCTTCAGATATGAAATATCCAATATTAATCGACACTGCCGTACACCCCCCTATCCTGGTCGCGAACCAGATGACCTTCGTCAAGGGCAATTACGCGCTGGCGCATGTAATTCACCATTTCTTGGTCGTGCGTCGCGATAAGGGTGGTCGTACCTGTACGGTTAATGCGTTCCAATAATTTCATGATACCGAGTGATGTCTGCGGATCAAGATTACCCGTCGGCTCGTCACACAGCAGTAGTGGTGGGCGATTTACAAAGGCACGTGCAACAGAAACACGCTGCTGCTCGCCACCAGACAGTTCATGCGGATAGTTGTGTATCTTTCCTTCAAGTCCAACCAAGCGCAGAACTTCTGGTACTTGCGTATTGATAACATGTTTTGATTTACCAATTACCTGCAAAGCAAAGGCAACATTTTCAAAGGCCGTCTTGTTAGGTAGTAATTTAAAGTCCTGAAATACACAACCAATATTTCTACGCAAATAGGGAATTTTCGAATTCTTTAGACGGCTTAAATCGTGTCCTGCAACAATGATCTGTCCAGAAGACGGTACGACTTCGCGCAAAAGCATACGAATAAACGTAGATTTTCCACTACCAGAATGCCCAACAATAAAAACGAATTCACCAGCAGCAACCTCAACATTGATGTTTTGAAGTGCTGCCTTATTGGCAACATAACGCTTCGATACATTTTTCACCGAGATCATGAGCGGACCGCGATTCGCACGGGGCGAAAATTGCGGTTCAGGCACAATCTGGTCAAGTTTTGACTCGAGGTCGGTCACACAAGCCTCCCTAATCTGCTTACATTACAGGCTGATGCACAGGCACCAGCAACGCCTAGTAGTGTAACAAAAGTCACAGCCACACATCGCAGCCGTTACCTTACTGGTGTTACAGCAATTCTTTTGCAGCAGCGGCAATAGATGGTGCATCAAGCTTGAAATGTCTAATAAGTTCTTCTGGCTTGCCACTCATGCCAAATCGATCCACGACTCCAATGCGGCGCGTGGGAACAGGATGCAGTTCTGACAACACCTCAGAAATAGCAGATCCCATACCACCTAACACACTGTGCTCTTCTGCAGTAACCAGGCGTCCTGTTTTGGACACACTCTGCATGATAGTTTCAACATCAAGAGGCTTTACACACATGACATCAATGACCTCTGCTTGTACGCCCTCTTCTGCTAGCATTTCTGCAGCAAGCAGTGCTTCTGCAACCTCTATGCCGCAGGCTGCAATCGTCACATCGGCACCAGAGCGCAGCACGACAGCCTTTGTTACATCTATGTCAGTAATAGATCCACCCAATAATCCTGTTGGTCCATATAAATTGGGAACTCCCGCACGACCCAGACGAATATAAAACGGTCCGGGCGTCATCGCAGCATAACGTACCGCTGCCTTTGCTGCCGTGTAATCAGATGGTGTCAGCACACGCATATTGGGCAACACACGCATCAATGCAATATCTTCAAGCATTTGATGGCTGCCACCGTCGGGACCCACGGTCACGCCGCTATGTGTCGGCGCAATCTTAACGTTCAGGCTATTCATGCAAACAGTGTTGCGAATCTGATCATAAACACGCCCTGTGCCAAACACGGCAAAAGATCCTGTAAAGGCAATTTGCCCTGACAGTGCTAAGCCAGCTGCAGCTCCCACCATGTTCGCCTCTGCGACTCCCGCATTAAAAAAGCGTTCTGGGTAGGCCTGTCCCAATTTGCCCGTTGTTGTCGAACAGGCGAGATCGGCATCAAGGGCAACAATGTCATGTCCCTCTTCGACCATGGCAACCAGAGTTTCGCCCAGAGCAGCACGTGTTGCTTTGCACACACTAAGCATCTGCACCACCCCCTGTCTGCGTATTCGCAGACAGCGACAGCTTCACTTGAAGTTCTGCACATGCTGCATCGCACTGCTCGTCATTTGGAGCAACACCGTGCCAGCCAGCCACATCTTCCATGAAAGAAACACCCTTGCCTTTTGTAGTGTTGGCAACAATCACATATGGTTTATCCACTGGGCGTTCTTTTGTTAGTGTCTCATAAATCGCAGCAAAATCATGTCCGTCTACAGTGGCAACTTCCCAGCCAAATGCTGCGAATTTTGCACCCACATCTCCCAAGGCCATAACGTCTTCTGTATTACCGTCAATCTGCAAGAAATTGCGGTCAACAATCGCTACTACATTGCCCAGCTTATAGTGCGCAGCATAGAGTGCTGCTTCCCAGTTTTGACCTTCTTGTAATTCCCCGTCTCCGAGCAAAGTGTAAATTTGTGGCAAAGTACCGTCCATCCCACCTGCATTATCTACCTGATCATTCCGCGCACCTGCAGCTTGTAGGCGCAGTCCCTGCGCAAGACCCGCTGCGATTGACAGGCCTTGACCCAGTGACCCTGTTGACACCTCTACACCAGGACACAGTTCCGCATCGGGATGACCCTGTAGCATTGAACCCAGATGGCGCAAAGTCTTGAATTCTTTTGCACTAAAATAACCCGCACGTGCAAGGGCAGCATAAAGCACTGGTGCGGCATGTCCCTTTGACAAAATAAAGCGATCACGTCCTGGATGACACGGATTTTGCACATCATAGCGCATAACACCGCCAAAGTAGAGCACCGCCATCAAATCAACTGCAGAAAGCGATCCGCCAGGATGTCCAGAACCTGCACAAGCAAGCATTTTAACAATGTCCATACGCATCTTGATTGCCTGCGTGGTAAGGTAGCAGGCATCGAAGCTATGTGGTGGAACTGGTGCTGAAATTGGTTGCGCTGACATCACTACCCTTTCGTGTAAGTGCGTGAATATATTACTCCCTTTTCATACTAGCAGAACTAGGTAGATTTGTTATGCGCTAATCTTCTTAATGAAAAAGCAATCGGCATTGATGCCGACATTATAGGAGCATACTGAAAGACTGAGAAAATGATTTCTGGATCAAAGCCAAGCATCTCTGCAAGGGAAAAGCCTGGTACCAGCAACAAATAGGGTGCCAGCAGCAGAGCAAGACACATCAGCGCAAGCTCACGCCTATCTGTACGCGCAGCTGTAGCAGCCGCTTCATTAATGCTTAAAACATTTACATATAGCCAATATATCAACCAGATTATAACCAGCGCGGGAACAATGATTGTCCCTGCGGGAACATCGCGTCCAAAAATATCAAAATACAGTGGGGAAAGGCGCAAGGCTGACAGGATGGAAAGAAAGATAGCGAATTGCAAAATGAATAGGCGGATACGTACTGTCATGGCACTCGTACTCTTCTTTGGCTGTTGATGACCGTAAAATACGCCAGCAAGGGCAAGGGTAGCTGCAAAAACAAGTCCAATAATCCCGTCCCCAATCAGATGTTCAAGTCCCAGAACACGCACCAGCACTTTCATCGCCACAACAGCAAAGGTTGCAGCAATTGCAACCAAAATAGATCTCGACAAAAAGATAACGGGGTTAAACACCTTGTTTATGGCTCCTCTATATGACTTGGCTCAAGCTAATAGCAGTCTATACGTCACTGCGCCAGCGCTTAATTACATTGTAACGTAGCTCGACAATTCCAGCTGGCCATTCTTTGACATTCGCCAATTCAAGTGCACGAGCCGCTATCTTGTCACTGGTTAAGGCCGCAGTTCCTGCGCCTAGCACAATCGGCTGAATGAAAACTCGCAGCTCATCGATAAGTCCTGCCTCGAACAGACTGCCTGCCAGTGTGCCACCACCACCAATCCAGATAAGTCCATCACTGTTATCGCCCAACTGCAAACGTGCAAGCGTCTTACCAGGATCATCTGAGGTAATCTGGACAGACTCTGCCGCAATCTTCAGCTTGTCATTACTGCTGAACACAATGACATCTCTGTCGGGATAAGGAAAAAAGTCGCCCATTTTTAACATGTGCTCATAGGTATTGCGACCCAAAAGTATTGTGCCAACCTGCTCATAGAACTCTTTGTAACCGTAGTCAATATTGGGCGCACCTGCCATCCAGTCAACACTGCCGCTGGCATCAGCAATGTAGCCGTCAAGCGACATTGTAAAATAGTAAATTGATTTGCGCATAACTACATCAAATTTTCTAATCCGATGATTAATCCCTGGTGTTTTCCTACTTGCTCACATGCAAGTACAACACCTGGCATGAACGAATTGCGATGGATTGAATCATGGCGAATTGTCAGAGTCTGACCTTGCCCTCCAAATATCACTTCTTGATGAGCAACATATCCTGGCAAACGCACTGAATGTACGGGAACTCCGTCAACATTTGCTCCACGTGCACCTGCACATCCTGGCAACTCTGTTTCTGTGCCTGGCGCTGTTGAGCGAAAATCTGGCAACGCTTGCGTGCGAGCTGCTGCCAGTAATTCTGCAGTGCGCTTCGCCGTTCCTGATGGTGCGTCAAGCTTGTTGTCATGATGCAGTTCGATAACTTCAACATCAGGCATATAAGCAACAACCTTTTGAGCAAGTTCCATCATCAGCACAGCGCCAATGGCAAAGTTGGGTGCAATGAACAGACATCTGTCTGCAGGAACCAATGATTCAAGTTCGCAAAGGGTTTCTGCAGAGAGACCAGTTGTTCCCACAACGCAGTCAAAGCCCAAAGGAAGTACCTGCCTTAAGTTGGCCTCAATCACATCAGGACGAGTAAAATCCACAAATACAGTGCGTGTTTCTTGTGGGCTCACCAAACCTGCTGCCATCAGTTCATCGATACTGGCGAATGTGTCTACATCACCCTGCGTATGGACACCATCTGCAAAACAAGGATCAATGCATGCAAGCAACTTCAAATTAGGCGCTGCATGGACAGCCTTTACTGTTTCGAGCCCCATCTTTCCTGCCGCCCCACTAACAACTACAGGTATCTGATTCGTCATGCCATCCTCCATCTTATGTTTAACATCTCAAAGTAAAGGGTTGTATTCATCATCTAGCAAGCTTTTAACTAATTCCATCTCATGCTTTGTAGGATCTTCCCTATACCGAATTCCATTTTCCTTTACACAAGGCATATACTCCCACAATCCTGGAAAATTAAAAAAATTGCCAGGAGCCATTTCACACTGAATGGGCTTGCAGCTATGAACAATGCAATCTTTATTCTTGAGAAAAATACAATGCCCCGATTCAGTCTTAAGCACATAATATAGTATCAGCCTGTCACAATTGGAGAAGAACTCCTCACGGCAATAGGCTTGCACGAATTCCTTTGGCTTAACTTGCAAATACGAAGATAGTCTCTCCAAGTCATCAGGGAAAATTATCACGTCAATTCTGTTGTCAAGTGAAGTTACTCTACAACAAGAGCTACATCTTGAACATGCAGACAGACTCACAAATCCAGCTCTCCCCTTTCATCCATTATGGATTTTGAAATCGAATACGATGCATACACTGCTTTATTCAGACGAAATAGTACTTTTTCTCTCACTGATAAGCGTAGTCGATATGCGCGATACTTTGTAGGAAAAGCCAGTATTTGTGACTTGGGCACTTCTTGAGCAACCCTAGTAAAATCTTCTATCTTCCTATTGTCATGAAACTCATAAAACACACCACTCATTGCTTTTCGAATAGAACCAAAATCTGTTTGTGTTAGCAGGAAGACACCATTTTGATAGCCTTCTTCAATTGTGGTGAAATAAGATATAGCCATTCTACCTCTATCCGAAATATATCCCTCTCCATACCAAACGTGATGTGTGTAATCGAGAATTGGTTCCTGGCGATACTGTTGAAATTTGACTAATACTTTATTCCCGCGCTGGCGCAAATAAAGTATATCCACAGCAGTAAAAGTCTCATCTATGCTGGATGTATACTCACCAATCCAATAACCAGAAGCTGAAAACAGCGATCGATTTCTGAAGCCAAAATAAATTTTCCTTACGCCCTTGTACAGAATAGACAAAATTATCGCTGATGAAAGACCGTAAAGAAAATTAAGTGACACTATGGCTGGCAACTCACTGGCAATGTCAGGCATCCAAGACTACTTCCTGCTGTTTTGCATCATTTTGCCCACGATTATCGAGGCTTTCTGCCATCACATCTGCAATACGCTCCAAGCTCCTATTTAGACCCCCGGTTCTTTCTGCTCCACCCATATGATACTCTCCTATCTTAGTTGGCAATACTCTGCAAAATAACTTTGGCAAGTGCCAAATCTCGTTTAAAGTATATCATCTTGCGCAGAGATCTCGATGTTGCTTCTCCTCTTGGATTGATGCACAATCCATCAATAATATTGCTTATAGTCTTGAGGGTTCGATTGTTTTTGCAAAAGATCTATGTACGCTGCAATAATTTCATCAATACGAATAAGTGCATTTGAAGCTTCATCCAAAAAATCATCAAGATCCAATACATTTTTGCTTGCAAGAAACCCCGCATATTGATAGCAATTTGCTACTATAAGAATAGAATTGTGAATTTCTGGCCTCCTTTTTATAAAATATTGCAATTCTTCCTCTGAGCCAATTCTGACGATTTCTTCTTTGTTTTGATAAATGTACATGCGATTCCAACTTGTATCCATCACAAGAGAAAAGATTTCAGCATAGGCAGATACCTGCCTATGTAGCGCCACCTGCTTAGACTGAGCGGAAATATACACGACACCTGCAATGCTAGCTAGTGCTGCAATAATTGATATCGACAAAGCTGTAATTGCCAATACGTAAATCAATCACAGAGATTCACCTCTCTTTATACTTCTGCGACAAACGCAGTGAACTCAAGTATAGCTCTCCTATTTCTTTGAGCAGAGAAAGAGCGTCAATGCATTTGCAAAAATATCCAGTTAGTGGCAGATACTCTAAGCTGTCAGCAGTGGGACATCCTCTTTCTTCTCAATGAAACCACTTTCAGTCAAAATTCATATGAAGAGTTAAGATGTCCCTACTGATTCAAAGATGTAAGGATTATGGGCGGACGGCGCCTATGAAGTCACGCGTAAATGCCGGAGCCTCTTCTACAAAACGTCCTGGTAGGGGGGCATGAATCTTGCGTGACCCACCAATAAAGATTGAAACATGGTAAATGTCTTGCGGACGACCTGTGCTGCTATAGAACAGTAGGTCTCCTGGCTGCATCAAGTCGCGACGATTGGGAGGGATAAAGGTTCCTGCATGAAATTGCTGGCGGGACGTTCTGGGCAAGTTAATGCCATATGCGACCCGGTAACACCATTGGGTTAGCCCACTACAGTCAAATCCTGCAGGAGTCGTGCCTCCCCATAAATAGGGTGTTACGCCAACAAATCTACGTGCCTCGGTCACTACGCCTGGTCGAGCACGTCCCAGGTTCCCAATATCTGTTGATGGTGGCGGTGTAGAAGTGCCTGATCCGCTACCAGCATTAGAGTTGCCACTCGAATTATTGTTGGTGTTATTATTTGGACGATTAGTGTTATTCGCAGTGCTGTTAGAGTTGTTGTTCGAATTGGCAGATCCGCTGTTGCTACTACTATTGCCAGTAGACGTGTCGCCTGCCTGTGCACTGTCATTAGACGATGTCGATTCTTCAGCTTGCTGATTTTCTTGTTCTTGCTGTCGCTCTGCCAAACGGGCCAGACGACGCTCTTCTACTTCAGCCTGTCTGATCTGTTCTTCCTGAATGCGAGCGCGCTCTGCCTCAATCAGCTGATGCACCTCACTGTCAAGCGAATTGAGGAGGTTTTGCTGTTCGTCCAAAACTTGTTGAACCGTATCATATTCTGACTGTGCCGCCTGTGCAAATTCTTGCTGTGTTTCTTGCTGTGTTTCAAGCAGAGCCTTATTAGCCTCAATTTCTGCACGCAGGCTACGAACATCACGAATTAAGCTTGCATCGTTTTCCATGATAGTACGCACCATGGTAATGCGAGCAAGTAGCTCAGGAAAGGTCTCCGAATCAAAAACAAAGACAACAAAAGAAGGGTCTGAGCTTTGATATGCGCTAACTGCACGTTCTGATAGCAAGTCGTTCGCATGATCTAATTCTTTCCTGTTTTGCTCTAATTGATCCTCGGTATCTGAAATTTCAGCTTCTGTCTGCTCGAGCTGTTCCTGTGCCTCAAAGAAGTTTTCTGATGCAATGCCAAGCTCTGTTGCGAGTTCGTCAAGTCGAATACGTGCAGCAGTTGCACGTTCTTGTGCATCACTGATTTGAGTCGCTTGGGAACTGTCAGCAGGTGATTCGCTTTCTGGAACTGCACCCAATATGGCAGGCTTCATCAATGCCATAATGAATATGATCACAACAATGCGAGTGGTTAAACCGTGTTTTTTCACAGAAATTTGCATACAGCCTAGAATAGATGCAGGTAGAAGCCTTTTGTGGCGACTGTAACCAAGATGCCACCAAAGTCACCAATCCGTTACCAGAGCATGTGAGACGTTCAATCTCTGCGTCGGTATTCAAATTTCTTCACACACGTAGCTATCTACGCTTTGCAAAGAAATTTTCAAACCTCCTTGACCTTGAACGTCTCACATGCTCTGGCAGAAATGAATTGGCAATGCGTAAGCATTGCGCCTACAAGGCTTTAAGTGCTGCCCTTCTGCGCTTAGAATAAATCATGCCTGCCACTATTGTTACGGCTATCAGTCCAACAAATAGCACAGCTGAACCAAGAGCACCTACCGTAAGTCCTGTTGGCTCTATGAAATTGTGAGCGTTTACAAATGCTGCAGAATTTCGTGCCTCACCCAAGACCTGTTGTGGAATCACAAGGTCTTGACCAAGATTAGCAGTGAAAGGTGAGCCAGTTGCAGACTGCCCATCTGCCGTAACCACCGCTGATGGCGCATATGCAATTGGAACGTTTATTTCTGACACGTTATAGCGAGCACCTATATGAGTATCAACAAATACAAGAGTTTGACCATGACGCAAGTGAATAGTTCTTGCAATGCCTGGCGTAAAGACGAAATAGCGATCTCCGCCCGCAGGCCCAGCCAAGGGCGCCCCGTTATCTGTACTTGTAACAACAGCACCATTCTCTACGACAAATGCCCTATAAGTGATTGGTCCCGTAGTCAAATCAATTGCGATTTGGGGAGCAGTCACACTGACGGAAAAATCAAAGAAGTGTGTCGTGTCTCCAAACGAACCTTGTACTGCTTTTGAGATTAATAGTCCCGCCTGATCTGGGTCAGTAGGATTGGTATCGTTGACTCTTCGCGTAAAACGATTGTCAAAGGTAATAGGGCCACTCTTGTCACTGTCAAGATCTCCATTAGGCAGAACTCGTTGGACAATTACCGAGGATACAAAAAGATCATCTGTAGGATCTTGTTGGCCTAGCACCTGTATGGTTATCTGCCAAGTGGTCGTATCGAATTCCATTATCTGAGCAAAAGTATTGGTAAAGGTGTCATTGCGCTCTGTAATCCGATATGTGTACGTTCCGATTTGTGGGAAGGTGACTCCTGTAAACAGATTTGCACCAGCCTTTGAGACTGTCGTTACACCGCCAGCAGTTGTTCCCGTATCTGCAGGACTAAAAGGTATTGGCTGATTGTTAAGTTGCGGCATCACAAAGGGAGCAGGTGGTATTGAACCACCATTGAAGCTGTGAGGAGCAATGCTGAATTCAAAGTTTGTCGTAGGAGTAATTGTTCTCTCTGGCATTCGCAAGACTTTGGTAATCGCAGGAGCAAGAGGAGGATTAGGAGGCGTAGGAGTTGCTGCTGCAATTGCTGGCAACACCATTACACAGGCCACGATAAGCAACAACACAAATCTTCTGCCACTGGTGCTCCACCGAGGAGCGATATGTGCACTGTTTATCCTATTGGTCATCTGATGTCTCCATTCTGCTGTGCAATCACTATGTCGCGCCTCACATTTCTGCCTTTGCGATTCACATAATTAATCGCTACAAAGACTCCTCCTGCAAGAACTGCAATAGCAATCGCCGAAATCGCAGTTGTATTGCCAACTGTCAATCCTGTCGAAGGCACCTCGTTAAAGATGAAGTTAATGTCATAATTATTTAGCGGATGAGCAAAGATGGTCACCGATGCAGTTGCCGCAATGTTTGTCAGCGAATGTGCGTTAAGTGGTGGATGTTCTGGAGTATCTGCTGAATTCCTCGTAAAAGTCATGCCGTTCAAGTTCATATTCGTATATTCACCATCGAGCGGAAGTGGGCTTAAGTACAAGTAATTTGCCGTAAAAATTGCACCGCCATCTCTGCCAGCATGATTGTTATCAAAGGTTGCGTTTTGTGCCTGCAGTCGCATCGCTGTTGCAGGCGGCACACTTGCGCTAGTGCCAATGAACATGCCGCCACCATCGCGAACAGCGAAATTTGTATGGATTTCACTTCCTCCTGGAGCATTCATGCCCATATTGAAGAGACCGCCCGTCATAAAGACACCACCGCCATAAAGAACAGTATAAGGCGCTCTGCCATGATTGAAGATATATCCACCATTCATGTTAAAGGTTCCACCTGATTGACGTACGCCACCACCACCTGTACCTGCACCAACAGTTCCTGGATGTGCCGCTGCTCCTATGGCTCGTCCTAATGAATTTTCGACAACCTGTGCAGTCCCTCCCATGTGAACGGTGCCATTTGCCAAAAAAATGCCACCTCCACCCGTGTTGGGATGGACAGCAACTGTTGGATTTTGCACAGAATTCGTACCTACCGTATTGCGACCTATCATGCCAGAATTGAAGTGGAATGTTCCATTCGTTATATACACGCCGCCGCCACCACTTAGATTGGCTGCACCGACTCCATTAGTTCTATTGTTTCTGATTGCAGCAGCATTGTGCATGTGGAGCTGGCTTGCAGCACCATCCATCAATACTCCACCACCATTGGTATTCGCCACGTTATTGTAGATTTGTGCATTATTGCGCACATGAGCTATACCACCAGTAGTAATGCGCATTCCACCACCATTTTGAACAGGTATGGGAATGCCATTGCTATTAGAATCGGCAGTATTTCTATAGTGGTTGCGAATTACACTGTTATCCCCCATGTCAAAAGTACCACCGCTTACCTGCACACCGCCGCCGCCTGCTCCTGCAGGATTAACTCTATTGCCCTCAATCATCGCATCATCGCGTACCAGCACCAGTCCAGCATTTTGCTGAATGCCACCGCCAGAATTACCGCCACGATTGTTAGAAACAAAGGCATCTTCTTCTATCGTAACCACCGTCGAAGCACCAGCCACAAGGATGCCACCGCCAGAACCACTGTTGTTATTGCGATTAAAGGACAGGTTTGCAGAATCAGACATATTGACCTGAGAGCCAGGCGGCGCAATTGACTGCACCATCACGCCTGCTCCAGAACCAGCAGCGTCAAAGAAGTGATTTGCATACGTCAGGTTAGGACCACCAATGGTAGCAGTGTCCTCCATGTTGAGCACTGCCCCTGCATCAAGATATACGCCTGCACCACCATGACTTGCGCCACCGTGAACTTGTGCAACATTTCGAGAAAGTCTGGTACCGTCTGACATGGTCAAAGCGGTGCCAGCCCCTGTCATGTGAACACCTGCACCATTGCCAACCATTATGGGAGTCGAAACTCTTCTGCGTGCAATATTATCTGCACGATCTACCGGATTCCACATATCAGGCAGCAGCGGTGGTGAGGGTGGTACTGCAGTTGATGTGCTGCGAGTAATATTAGCATTAATGTGCACATGATTAGGACCAGGATCTGATGTGGAAAATAAGCCACCACCACGTATGAAGACTCCGCCACCAGCACTATTGCGCGTGAAATTGGCTGCCATTCCGTTGACATCCGTACTAAAGGTGCCATGGGCTCCGTTTGACGCAATTCCAGCATTCCCTGTCATGTCAAAGGTGCCACCGTCCATATACACACCACCACCATTACCGCTGTCAGCCAAAGTAAAGGCGACGGGAGCTCCTGGAAGCGCAGCAGGGTTTTGTCCAGAGCCTGGGCCCGGATCAGTGGGGTATGCAAAGGTCGAATGTGTATTGACAAAGGTAAGACGTGTCTCATTGCTTCTAATTTGTGCTGTATCAGCCATGCTGGCAGCACTGCTCATCAGCAGTATGCCACCACCAAGCACAGTATTTCTGCCAGCAGTACCCGCAGGTGAATCCAGTGTGATCCAGCGTGGCATTTGCTGTCCTGCAGGTGGCGTACCTGGAGTCAGTGCAAATCCAGGAGTGCCGCTATTGAAGTTACTGACCACTCTATTGTTGACAATTTCTGCATTATGCGTCATGGAAAACGTGCCACTTGCCATGAGTAGCCCACCACCAAATATTTGCTGATTGTTCTGGATTATAGAACGGCCTCGCATATTCACCGTAGCATTTGCCGTAGCCTGGATTCCACCCCCGTAAGGTGTAGCAGAGGCAGCAGGAATGTTGCCACCATCAATAACAATATTTACGAGATTTAACGTGGAATTTCCTGAAATGTAAATATGGCGATTAGCGTTAATGTCAGACCGCGCAGCAACCGTTGTATTCGCAGGGGTTGGAGACGAAATGGCCTGTCCAGGAGGAGCAAACAGAGTAAAGCGAGCATTGGTAGGATGCACACCTGTCTGAAGGTTTGTCGTGCCGTTGGTGACTAAAGTAATATCACGCCCAGCAGGAACAGTGATGGGAGATGTAAGGGTAATATTATTCATAATCGCAATGACGCGAGTTGTAGACCCAGTCGTCATTGCGGACTGCAAGTCAGTGAAATTTCCTACAAAATCAGTTGCACCTACCGCGAAGGGCTCTATGCCAATATATCCGCCAGCTTCAACTGTGTCGTCTGATGATACAGTATTTGTCTCATCAGCACCTGTATCCCCACTGTCAGCAGCAGGGTCACCCGCAGAATCTTGAGTTTCCTGCGCAGGCTGATCATTTATAGTCGTGGAAGTATCACTATCTGCAGAAACTTCTTCACCCTGTGCTCCATCAGAGCCTTCATTAGCCAAATCAGTTTCTTCAGAGCCGCCATAGGGCTGATCTGATAGCTGCAATTCACGCGCAACAGCCTGCAATTCGGACTGTATTTGTGGTGAAGTGGCTGCAGCAAACAGCGGTAGCCCCATCAAAAGAGCTGCCGCAAAGATAAGTATTAGTTCAGATCTTCCTAAAAGCGATCTTACTTTGGAAAATTTTGTTTTCATATTCACCTCAGCGGTTTCTTGACCTTCTCAAAGTGCTTGTAACACTATAAAGCCCACTGTTTCAGACAAGTGCAAACAGTGGTATTATGTTTTGTTTACAATCATGGCATTTGTGCCATATTTAGTATAACATGCTCGCCAACAATTCTCCAGTGGGAGTCATTGAAATGCGTCTCTTTAAAATCTATCGTTGCCGAATAAAGTCTGTCATAAAATCTGGGAAAATACCTCATTTCCCAGTAGCCAGCCTTTCGAAGTGCAGCGATAATGCGTGTCATTGCAACGCAGCAAATTCTGTCTAGACAAGCTCTCACAGATTTCCTGTACGCCAGCCATTTTCGCAGCAGAAATTGTTGCTCCCCTCCTGGTGCGTAAAGCAAGCATGATATCCTCGCGACGCGCATCGGACGAATCAGCCTTTTCCACATCTACAAAAACTCTATCTGTGCCTTGCAAATAACTCTCAATACTGTCATGCAAAACAAAGCGACTGCGACTACCATCCTCATGGTTAATCATCGACGCGGCACTCGGACCAAGGCCTAGATAGTCCCCACGCATGGCTGCACATGTCCAATAGCGCATGTTTTGGCGACTTTCCTGACCAGGAACTGCATAGCTTGATATTTCATAGCGAGTAAAACCCTGCGCACGCAAATAATCTTCTATACGCACAAGTTCATCTGCCGCTATGTCTTGGCCTGGCAAATATATCGTACCCGCACCTACTTGCTGACTCAGAGCCGTCCCGTCCTCTACAGTTAGCGGATAGACAGAAACATGCCCAACATAGGGCAACACCGCTTGTATGCCCGCAAGAACAGTTTCAATGCTATCGTCGCCGCCATCAGCACGCGGTAAACCAAATATGAAGTCTGCTGATACGCGCAGACCTGCACCTGCTGCTGCACGCAGTGCGCACATAGCATCCTTTGCACTGTGAACACGTCCCAGCAAGCATAAAATATCATCATCAAGACTTTGTATCCCCAGTGAAATACGTGTCATTCCTGCTGTCGCAAGCTGTGTTGCCAATTGCGCGTCAAAGCTCTCAGGATTTGCCTCAACCGTAATCTCGCAGTCATCAGCAAGTGTAAAGTTCTGAGTTATTGCATCAAGTAGCGCACAGAGTCGAGCTCCCAATAATGTCGGTGTGCCGCCACCAATGTAGATAGAGGTAACAGGAGCATTAACAGGCATGTCGCTGAAAGTGCAATTGGCATCATCATCGCCAACCCGAATAAAATCGCCACTTCCCCACTGCACAATCTGTGCACATAAAACGTCGCAATAGGCATCCATCATCTGGTCTGCACACTCATGGCCGCTGGTCGAATAAAAGTCGCAGTAGCTGCACCTGGACTGACAAAATGGTACGTGAATGTACAGTGCCAAATCTCTCTGTGTGGCCTTAGCCATGACGCTCAAGGTACTCCGCAATCAGTATATCTAGATCATCCATCGTGCTAATCGAATGAAGTCTGCTGCGAAATATCGTAGCCGCAGGTTGCCCTGCAACATACCATGCAGCATGTTTACGCATCCGAGTAATATATGGCTCTCCATACCAGTCCTGTGTCATTTGGGCATGTTCTCGCAATAATGTCAGACGTTCATGTAGATCCGGCTCTAATGGCAAATCGAGTCCAGTCTTCCCTGCCAAAATAGCAGCAGTGCGTTCAAACAGCCAGGGGTTTCCATAAGCACCACGTGCCACCATGATGGCATCAGCACTCGTTTCTTGCATAATGTCAAAGCATGCTTCGGCACTAAAAGCATCGCCCGATGCAATCACGGGAATATCCAATGCCTGCTTAACTGCTGCAATAATGTTGCGGTCAGACTCTCCTCGATAAAACTGATCCGTAGTACGCCCGTGTACCGTCACTGCAGTCGCACCTGCAGCTTCAAGTCCTTTTGCGAATTCAACCGCATTTACCTGTTCATTTGACCAACCTTTGCGAATTTTTGCTGTTACCGCAAGGTCGTCTCTGCCCACCGCATCAAGTCCAGCACGCATTGCAGCCACAATGGCACATGCAATATCTGGATTCTTCATCAGCGCACTGCCATCACCCTTTTTGACGACTTTTGGCACGGGGCAACCCATGTTGATATCAATACCAACAATGCTGTCCTCTAAAAAATTTGCAACTGCAATTGCTTGCTGCGCCATAAGGTCTGGCTGCGAACCAAAAAGTTGAATTACAGCAGGAACTTCTTCTGGGGCAAGACGTAGCAATTGGTGCGATCGATTGCGATTTTTGTCATAGTGCAAACCCTTTGCACTGACCATCTCGCTAAAGCTCAGCCCTGCACCAAAACGCTTATTAATTGCGCGAAAAGGAGCATCTGCTACTCCTGCCATAGGAGCAAGCAATATAGGATTATCTGCAAGCGCTTTTAGATAGCGCATAGATAGCGTTCGTACTATTTCTGTTCTGCATCAGTAGGTTCTGATGCTGGCGTCAGCGGTGCTTCTACCATTGGCACCTGCCCAATCGCTTCAGGCGGTGTGGGGTCTACAGAAAATTCCGATCCGCCAACTACCTGAACGAATTGGCTATCTACCTGCTGCGGAATTGTCGCTGGCACCTGCATTGGCGCATATTCTTGCGAGACAGGTAAAGGAGCCTGTCCTGGCGCATATCCCGCTGTCGGGATTGGATATGATTGTCCAGATACTGATCCTGGCACAGGATAATAGACACCGCCAGGAACTTGAATAGGTTGTGGTGCTGCTGGTTGTGGTGCTTTTTTGCGCTTGCCCAAATCACAGGGAAGCTTGCCCAGCATCTCCAAGCAGGCCGCAAGCAGCAGTAGCAAACAAAAAGCCATCACCGTATAGAGTCCAATGCCTGGACCTGCGCTCATTGGTGGGCCGCCTCCACTACCCATGGCACGATCAAACATGCGCGCAAAAGCAGAAAAGATCACCAGCCACTGAGCATAGGCTGCCACAGAAAACGCTGCCACCATCAAACTAAGCATCAATTCAAGCCTGCTGCGCCCAAACGCAATAGACACAAACAGCAAAAGACCCGTACCTGAAAAGGCAATTATCAGCAGTATATTGACTCCTGCAAGTAGGTTCAGCGCAGCAAGTTGTCCCTCGCCCATGCCCATACCTAACCCCATGTTGCCCCCGCCTGACATTTCTGCAGCTTCTTCTGCATAGGCGCCAAAGGCAAGATCATAGCCCGATACCGACAGCACAGTTTCTCCGGCACAGGATATCGTTGCAAAGGGCAGAAAACCTGCAAGTATAAGCAATATGCAAGCAGCTTTAACCACTGTCGAAAAAGTCTTACTTTGTGTTTTCTCTCTAAAAATATTAGTACTCATGCTAATCATCTACCTTTAGTATTGCCATGAATGCTTCTTGCGGAACTTCAACAGATCCAACGCTCTTCATGCGCTTCTTGCCTTTTTTCTGTTGTTCGAGCAGCTTCTTTTTACGCGTAACGTCTCCACCGTAACAGCGCGATAGTACATCCTTGCGAATCGCCTTTACGTTGGTACGTGAAAGTACGCGACCACCAACCGCTGCTTGAATGGGAACTTCAAATTGCTGGCGCGGAATGATGTCCTTCAATTTGCGAGTCAACTCAAGTCCGCGCTGATAAGCCTTGTCTTTGTGGACAATGAATGAGAGGGCGTCCACTACTTTGCCTGCAAGCAGCACATCGAGCTTTTGCAGCTCGCTGGTCTTGTATTCGCTGAATTCGTAGTCAAGCGACGCATAGCCCTTAGTGCGCGACTTTAACTGATCAAAGAAGTCCAGGATCAGTTCACCCAACGGGATCTCATAGCGCATTTCAACGGTGTTTGGACCCAAGTATTGCTGATCTAAAAAGTGTGCACGTCGTCCGTGAGCAAGCTCCATCACTGCACCCACATAGTCTGGCGGCACTAATATCGTTGCCTTTAGATAGGGCTCTTCGATGTGATCAATCTCGTTCTGAACAGGCACATCTTGAGGTGAATGGATTGCACGCATGCTGCCATCTGTCAGGTAAACGTGATAGGACACACTGGGAGCAGTCGCAAGCAGATCGATGTCAAACTCGCGCTCAAGTCGCTCTTGAATAACTTCCATGTGCAGCAGGCCCAAAAACCCTACGCGAAAACCAAAGCCCAGTGCATGACTGGTCTCTGGCAAGTATTCCAACGCAGGATCATTTAGTCTTAGCTTATCGAGTGCTTCACGCAAGTCAGTGAACTGGTCGCCATCTACGGGATAGAGTCCTGCATATACCATGGGTTTTATTTCGCGATATCCTGGCAAGGCTTCTGTTGCGGGATTGGCAGCAGTTGTTACCGTATCACCTACGGTTACCAACGCAGGATCTTTCAATCCCGTAATTAAATAGCCAACATCGCCTGCGCCAAGGGCAGGAAGTACACGATTCTCAGGATTTCTGATGCCTACTTCTTCTGCATCAGCCTCTGCTCCACTTGCCATCAAGCGGATTCTTTCTCCTGTGCCCAATACGCCATCCATAATACGAACAAGCGCAATTACACCGCGATATTCGTCAAACCATGAATCAAAAATCAGCGCACGGAGAGGAACGTCTGAACTGGATGTGCCGGTAGGTGCAGGGATGCACTGCACTACTGCTTCAAGCAAGTCAGTAATGCCTTCCCCTGTTTTTGCACTGGTCAGTACCGCGTCTTCTGCAGGAATAGCAAGTGATTCTTCGATTTCTGCACGTACTCGCTCAGGTTCTGCAGCTGGTAGATCGATTTTATTGATGACGGGAATAATTTCAAGATTTGCATTCATGGCAAGCATGGCATTTGCCACCGTTTGCGCTTCAACGCCTTGCGAGGCATCAACAACCAGTATTACGCCCTCACAAGCAGCAAGTGCACGTGAAACTTCATAGGTAAAGTCAACATGTCCTGGAGTATCAATCAGGTTCAGGCGATAGGTAATGCCATCTGCAGCCTCATAGCTCACCTGCACCGCTTGTGCCTTGATGGTGATACCGCGCTCACGTTCGATATCCATGCTGTCAAGCAGCTGTTCTTGCATATCACGCTGAGCAACTGCTCCCGTTGCTTCGAGTATGCGGTCAGCAAGCGTCGATTTTCCGTGGTCAATGTGCGCAATAATAGAAAAATTGCGAATATATTCTAAGCCATGTGTATCAGTCATAGCATGCAATTCTAACAGAATGCGCTAAGGCTATTCATGAGAGATTGCATCACGAATACTAACTTGTGAAGCACGCCAGGCAGGCAGCAGACTTGCGACTGCTGATATTATCCACACCATTACCAGCCATACGACAACACCCACAGGAGCAAAAGTGTAGGAAAGGCGCATCTCAAGTGCGGCACGTAGTGCTGCCATTAGGCCATATGACATAGGCCATGACAACCATGCCCCCAGGAACCACGATATTGTACCAACGACCAGTCCTTGCGTGATATAGACACCAAATATTGCACGATGACTGGCACCAACTGACCTCATTATGCCAATTTCACGTGTTGACTCAATCACCGTAAGCGTCATCGATCCAGACAGTCCAATGATGCCCACAACGGCAAGGGCTAAAGCCATTATTAATAGAAAGGTCGTCAAGATGTCCAGATGCTCGCTCGATGCTTCAAGTTGACCTGCTGCCGTTTGCGTCGACGCAACAACATAGCCATGATTCAGATAGTGCTCATCTAAGTCATCAAGGATTGATTGCTGCAAGTCAGCGCGTGCAAATATGGTCTGGCGATCAGCATGCGAAAACTGGCTGCCATCTGCCTGCACCACTACTCTGGTAGACGCACCAACAATACCCTGCAAATCTGCAAGGTCGTCACGACACATGAACATCGTCGCTCCCTGCAGCGAACCTGTAGCAATGCCCGTGACAGGACGCTCAATTTCTTGCCCGCCTACAATCAGGGTCACCGTTGCAGGAGGCAGCAGGTATTCTTCTGTTGTAAAGAGCTCGGTCGTAATAACAACACCTTGACTGCCTGGTTCTGGCCAGTAGCCATGCTCGAAATCAAAATCAAGGATGCGTGTATCGGCAGGCACGCCCAGTGTCCAAAACGAATCGTTTGTCGTACCATCAGGACGACTAATAGTAACGCGCCCATCTATCCAGGTTTCAGCATAGACAACATCATCATTTTCAAGAGCAATACGCTTAAGACTATCATTGTCAACAGGATGCGCAAAGGTGATTTGTGCATCATAGCGCCACCAGCTACCAATAGTATCGACAGTCAGCTGCAGCGAGGCGTGTGCAGAAAAGACCGACATTACTACTGCAGATGCAAGTGCAAGCGTTGTCAGAGTCAATGCCAAACGGCCTTTACGCGCAAAGGTCGAGCGCAAAGCAAGTGCCGTTGGTCTGGATAAAAAAGTGATTTTGCTTAAGGTTCGGTCCAGCCAGCCACCGCCAAATTTGACGAGGTTCGCATACGAACCTAACGAATCTACAATAGGACGTCTTACTCCACGCATAATGGGAAAAAATGCTGCACACAAAGGCAGCAACAAGCTGACCGCAGCCAGCAGCACAATAACCCACAAGGGATAGGTCATTTCAAAAATATAGAAGTTCAAAACACCTGCAGCATAGTCGATGAAACCATAGCCAAATATGATGCCAAAAGGCAGCCCCAGTAGTAATGCCAGCACACCATAGGCAAGAACAAGCTTGATATAGAGCGCAGTAATTTGACTGCGCCGTCCCCCAATAGCCTTCATGATGCCCAGCTGACGTGTCTGCTGTATCAAGATTGCATTTGTTGTCGTAATCACCAGAAAAGCAGATAGTGCGAGCGCCATAAACGCCATTACCAGCAGTAGTACGCTGACCGCTTCAAACATACTGCCAAAAAAATGAAAATCTGGCTCAGGAACTTCTTTACGACTAACGATTATCTGTGCCGGATTAAGTTGTTCCTCCTCAATACTGTCAGCAATGCGCGCAACTTGAACTCTGGATAGTTCTGGATCAACATTTATTAGAATACGATTAGGTTCTGCGGGTATGCCCAAGCGGTGGAGTGCGTCCATTGTGACAAAGGCTTCAACTTGATTGAAAAACATTGCGGGTACTGCATTAATGTCATGGGAAAAACCCGCAATTCGAAACACTGCTTTGCCAAAGGGTGCTTCGAGCAATAAGCGATCACCAATTTCAAAGTCGTATACCTGTAGAGCACTTGCCTCGATAATGATGTCATTTGTGCTTGGCGGCCAGGCACGCGTGCTTAAAGGATGGAAGCGTGATACCTGTGGCTGCAAGAACCCATCTGTGTCCAGTGCATGAATGTGAATAATCTCTCGGTCTTGACCAGGAGCTGGCAAAGTTGAGAGTGCATCTTCATTTGACATGTCGTCAGGCACTATCGTAAAGCTCATACTGCTCGCGCGACGCGCAGAAGTCCCCAGCACATCATCGCGCCCGTCGATTTGACGCACAACCCCATCAACCCCCGTTGAGCGGTCATCAAGGGTAAAAGAAATTGAGTGTCGTTGACTCAGCTCGAATCCATGGTCAAACTCACGCAGAAGAACTTGACGTGCGCCCAAGGTAGAAGCAATTGCAAAAATACCAACAGCAATGGAAAGAACCACAAGGAAAGTGCGCGATTTGTTCGCACTAAGATCGCGTAGCACCTTTACCGTGCGTGGTGCAATATTCATGTTGCGTACGAATTGTCTACTGAACCTGGACATCGCTCACAATGTCACTTGTAACGTCACTGGTTATTCTGCCATCGGTTACATGCAGGCTGCGTGTAACGCGCTTTGCCAAGTCCCTGTCATGAGTCACCATAACGATAGTCTTGCCACGTGCAACCAGACTTTCAAACAGGCTAAATACCGAATCTGCTGTCTTGCTGTCCAGGTTTCCTGTGGGTTCATCTGCAACTATAAGGGGAGGATCATTGGCAAGTGCACGAGCAATGGCCACGCGCTGCTGCTGTCCACCAGACAGTTCAGTTGGCAGCTTATAGGCATGATCTGCCATTTCAACCTGCTCCAAATAGTGCAGGGCAACATCTGCGCGGTCTGCACGTGCATGGATATTGCAAAAGTCCATGGGCAACATGGCATTTTCAATGGCAGTTAGTGTGGGAAGCAACTGGAAGAATTGGAACACGACGCCAATGGTTCTACCACGCCAAATTGCCATGCGATTTTCATTAAGGGAATGTACAGCAGTGCCATCAATCCAGATTTCACCAGAGGTCAGATGGTCAATGCCTGTAATCATGTTGATGAGCGTTGTTTTGCCACTACCTGATTTTCCAATCAGTCCAATGAATTCGCCTGGATATACTTCCAGATTTACGTCAAGTAGTGCAGGAAAGCGTATGCCACCTGTTTCATATATCTTGTTGACGTCGGTAAGACGTATCAACGGGTCAGTGCTATGGGGGGCTAAGTTGTCTGGGTTGTTGTCACTCATGACAATCTATTATAGGACAAGATTATAGGACAAGCAGGATGCACCGGGCAGCAAGAGCCTGTCACAGAAGCACGCGTGAAGAAAGGAGGCTTCAGATTCCTTGCCGCGCTAATGGTTGAGCGTCTTACGAAGTTCACTAATCTCTCTTCCCTTCTTTTTTGACACTCAGAACACTGATTGCTGATTTATGCAGCTGATGCCTGTCTACTTTCTCTATGCATTCTGAGTCGCAGTCCAAGATACATAAGCGGTGATGGAATAAATGCTGCTACAAAGAATGCAAGATATTCAGCATGTGCAAAATCGATGATGCCATCAAAACCAATAAGCATAGTCGTAATCATGTATGCAGGAAAATTCGCAAAGGAAAGAAGACCCAAAGCACTATCTGATGGCACACTCACGATAATAAGAATGATTGACGCTACTGCTAGCAGTAGCGTCAAAATGAACACAGAAAGCAGGTTGTTTTTTGGTAGTACCCGCAATACCAGATAGCCAAAAAGTGGATATCCAATTACTGCAAGTACAAAGAAAATGGCGATAAAAGCAAAATCTTGAAAGGTTGATCCTAAGATAACTCCTAAAGCACCAAGTACCGTCATAAGAACGTGAATGAGGATGGTGCAGCCAACATTTGAGAAAAATTGACCTCTGTAGCTACTATAATTACTTTTCTCTCTCATCAAAATTCTCCCTACCAAGGTTAAACTTTCCCCATGTCTGACATACTTCTATGGCTGCATATATAAGCCTTTATTGTGCTAATGTCTGCGCAAATAACCACGTCCAGCAAATTGCAATGAATTGCCTGTACAGCGAGGGTCTGCACGTGCATTACTTAGGATGGTTGCACGGAATCTGGTTGGATTTACGATAAGAGTACAACCTTGCTGTATTGGTGTTGCCCTTGTGTTGCCAATTCCAGCACTTGTTGTCTGCCTAGCTATCTCTCTGCCTGTTTGCACGTTTATGCCATGTATTATAACAAGCATATTGTTCCTTGCGTGTCTATTTACTCCTTGCGCTGAACCTCTAGCTCGCGTTAGACCACTGTGTCGATTAACGACTTACTTGAGCTGGATAACCCTGCAGAGTGATGTACGACACATCTCCCAAATTGAGTCAATTGCAAAATACTTAGGCTACAGCTGTCTATACAGTTCTTCGAGGCTCGCAATATATGCGCGCAGGACTGGTTTTGCAGTTGCAAGTGTTGATGGGTCATCACTGCGCTCTAATTGACGCAACTCACGTGTAAAGTTACGTCTGATGCTAGTTGTTGCAAAGGCTAGATCTTGCACAGTAGCTGGACGCTCTGCTGAAGCAACCTGCCCACTATCAACAGCAGGTCTGCGCTCAAAGGTACCGTCATCAATAGCAGTAGCAACTTCAGCAACGCGTGCAGGTTCTGCAGTTGCGAGTGCTTGTAGCTTTGTGCGAGTAATGGGCACCTCTCCTGCAAGAATCTTTTGTTTCGCGTTTGAAGAGAATGTGCCAATAGCAGCAATTCCTTGTGTAACTCGAGCATCTCGTCTAATCGTGCTGGAGTCAACATTGTATTTCTTTGCAAGGCGATTTGCTGTAGATCCTAAAATGTGCTCAGTTTGCGCACTTTTTTCATCGTCGTCATTTCTAGGTCTTCCCACCAGTTGCTTATCTGCCATATAGTGCATTCCTCGGTAATATGAAAGCTGTAAGGCAGCAAGGTTGCGACGTGCAATTTGTGTTGTGATTATCCAGATTGTGACTTCTTCACGTGAGTCAAATTCCATGTAGGTAATGCTGAACGGCAGACCGTGCTTGAGCAATATCTCATAACGATTATGCCCATCAATTAGAATGCTTTGGTCTTCTCGACTGTGATCTTTCCACAGTACAAGTGCATCACGGCAGCCATATTCTAAAATGTCAGTCTCGAGTGTCGCAAAAGATTCTGGGTCAAGAAGTGGCAGCAAGTACTTGAATTCGGGATCGATGATAATGTCTTGCAGATTGATCATGGCAAGTCCTTCCCTTAGAATAGCTATACTTTCCCATTATCTCAGATACTTGGCACAGACAAAGTCTCTATAATACGTATCCTTGTATCACATGAGCGTACATATAAAAATCGGTCGCCTGCAAAACAGACGACCGACCTCCCAGCAAATTAATATGTACACATACTATTTTAGCGTAACTGCTGCTCCTGCTTCTTCGAGCTGAGTTTTCATCTCTTCTGCCTTGTCCTTTGCAACACCCTCGCTGATAGGCTTTGGTGCGCCATCTACAAGTTCTTTTGCTTCTTTTAGACCAAGACCAGTGATTGCCTTTACTACCTTGATAACTGCAACCTTGTTATCGCCAAATCCTTCAAGGATTACGTCAAAGTCAGTCTTTTCGTCTGCAGCAGGAGCATCTCCACCAGCAGCAGCGCCACCAGCAACAACTGCCATAGGAGCAGCAGCACTTACACCAAATACTTCTTCGAGTTCCTTGACTAGCTCGGATAGTTCCAGAGCTGGCATTTCCTTTAACGCCTCAATAATCTCGTCACGTGATACAGCCATGTTGTTCGTTCCTTTCATTAGGTAGCGCTCCACACGTCGTGTGCACGCCGTTTCTCTTCAGTCAAATCTACTTAAAAAATTACACAAAGGTCAAAATAACCTCATCACTGCATGCTATGCAGCTTCTTTCTGTTCTTGCAAAGCACTGAGTGCGGTAACCAGACCGCGTGCTGACCCCGATAGTACGGTAGCCATACCACGAGCTGGATTGCTGATTGTACCCAGAAGTTTTGCCAGTAGCTCATCGCGTGACGGCAAGGTTGCAAGTGCCTTAAGTCCCGCGCTATCAATGACCTGACTTTGCACCAGTCCACCCTTTAGTTCCAGGGCTTCGTTTTCTTTTGCAAAGTTTGCCAAAACTTTTGCAGAAGTCACAGGATCGCCCTGAGCGAAAACGAAGGCGCTTGGACCTTCGAGCATTTCTTCCATAGATGGCAAAGCAAGTTCACGCATAGCAATCTGTGTCAGAGTGTTCTTGTAAACAACCATATCACCGCCAGATTCGCGCAATTCGCGACGCAACTGTGAAACAGCTTGCACGTCCAGGCCACGATAGTCGACCAGCAATACATTAGGGCAGTCAACAAAACGCTCCTTAATTTCTGCAACAACAGCAAGTTTTGTTTTTGCAGGCATATATCCTCCTTTCACATGCAGTTCAGTAGTGAGCTGCGCAGATCTATTGCCTGCTTGCGCACAGGTAGTGCGCGGACAATAAAAAACCCTCGGAACAGTGTCACGAGGGTCGCATCTATCAGCAGAGCACGTCCAAACCTGCACATTAAGCAGTGTTGAACGTATCAGCATAAAACGACTACCTCGGTGGGCGAAGCACCAATAAGCTAAGGCACTTCATTATTCTCATTCGAGAACCGACTGTCTGTGGCAGCACACAATTCAATTATCAACAGTGGATAAGTATAGCACAAGATAATCTCCTTGAGTAATGAAATGTTCAAGGTCAAGGAGTCTTGTAAAATCTGATTGCAAAGCGTACTAAGCTACGTGTGCAATCAGATTTTACAAACGACGCAGAGATCATTACTCAAGAGGGGCGAAATTAGACAGCGGCCAATATGTGAAGAACGCCGTCCCCTTCACTTCTGACACAGGAACGGGGCCAAAAGATCTACTGTCCGCACTGTTTGTTCGGTTATCCCCCATGACCCATACCGTTCCTTCAGGAACAGTAAAAGGATATTCGATAGGAGCCCCTTGTGTTGGATCAGGTCCTAAGGGATGTGTGGGCAAGCCATATACATACGGCTCAGAAATCACCTGCCCATCAATTGACACTTCACCACTTTCCCCAATATAGACAATCTGACCTTCGGTCGCGATAACGCGCTTTACTAGGTTGGGAAATGCTCCTGTTGGATCATAGAAAACTACGATGTCAGCCGCTTCAGGCTCACTGCCCAAATGCGCACCTAAGCGATAAATCAGTATCTGATCATCAATCTGGATTGCTGGAAGCATAGATCCTGTTGGAATGCGATATGGTTCCACTATAAACATTCTGACACCCATAGCAATCACAAACGCTAAAACTATGAGGGCAGCGGTTTCAACCAGCCATTTGCCCGTAACTTCACGCGTATCCAGCTTGCGTTCTTGCGCATCTGCTTTTCGCGACATTTGTGGTTGCTTAGATAGTTGTGGAGCTACTTCTGACAACCTTTCTTGTGCAGGAATTGGGGGCAGAACAGGAGTGCTGGGTATCGGTGGATATGGCATAACTTGCTGGTTCAATGCAGGAGCTCCTTGTCTGTGTGCTGGAGGCTGTGCAGGTGCATCAGTCCAATGTGGCAGCACGAGCGGTTGGTCACCATCAGTCCAATGTGGAGGCACGGGTGGCGGACCATCATCAGCCCAGTGCGACTGTTGTCGTGGCGTGGGCGTTACGAATTTGCGCTTGCGCGATTTTTCTCTATTAGAAGGACTGTGTCCTTTTGCACTCATTATGTTCCTTGTCTTGTATTTCCTTTTCAGATTTATATGCGTGGATTCGCACTGGATTATTATACTAAATCATTGTGCTACTGCCATACGCTTATGTGTGTCAAAACGTTGACAGTTCTACCACTACAGCAGACTTAAAACAGCACTACAAGAGGTCTGGCCGCAATTGGCGCGTATTTGCCCGTGCTTGTTCCTGTCGCCATTTTTCGATTTCTGCATGGTTGCCAGAAAGCAAAACTTCAGGAACCTTTTGGCCGCGAAAATCAGCAGGTCTTGTGTACTGAGGATGTTCAAGCAAGCCATCGTTGTCCGCAGAAAAAGACTCAACAAGGACACTTTCGCTATTGCCAAGCACGCTGGGCAATAGTCTAGCCACCGCCTCGATGACTACCATTGCTGGGAGCTCTCCGCCTGCAAGCACATAGTCACCTATAGACAGGCATTCATCTGCCCAGTCAAAAGCGCGCTGGTCAAAACCTTCGTAGCGTCCACACACCAGCAGCAGACGATCATGGTCAGCAGCATAGGTATTGGCAATTTCTTGCGTGAAGCATGTTCCAGCAGGTGCCATAAAGACAAC
>WQVN01000003.1 GCA_009785795.1 Coriobacteriia bacterium | reverse complement strand
GTTGCACAGATTTCCCGCTCGATTGCACGCAATTGTGCCCTGAACGAGGACTTAACAGAGGCAATTGCACTGGGTCATGATTTGGGACATACTCCCTTTGGACATACGGGTGAGGCGGCCCTGAGTGAGGCCTTAGGTGAACTGGCAACAGGTGGGCAATTCCCGCAGGCTCCGCAACACTTCAATCATGCACAGCAATCCTTACGTGTGGTTGAAGAACTGGAATACGAAGGCAAGGGACTCAACCTGTGTTGGGAGACACGCGATGGCATCTTAGGGCATTCAGGTGACCACATGCCTGCTACCCTCGAAGGACAAATTGTGCGTACTGCAGATCGCATTGCCTACATCAATCATGATATTGATGACGCTCTGCGTGCAGGCGTGCTTTTGCCTGAGGATGTTCCAACTGACTACTGTGCAGTGCTTGGCACAAATGCACCAGAGCGCATCACGACGCTTGTTCGCGACATGATAGAAAGCTCTGCAGGTGCTGACAGCATAACATTGTCAAAGCCTGTCGAGGATGCAATGCTGGGGCTGCGATCTTATCTGTTCGAAAATGTTTATTTGTCAGAGCTCGCAAAATCGCAGGAGCCAAAAGCAAAACAAGTGGTTAAAGCTCTGTTTATGTACTATGTCAAAAATATTGATCAGGTACCTATTGAATATCGCTATAAAGAGGATGGTATAGAAGTCGAGCACGTCCAATCTTGCATTGATTTTGTTGCAGGAATGACAGACCGCTATGCCTTGCGTCAATTCAATAGACTATTTGTCCCAGCGAGCTGGCATCTGTAGTGTGGCAGCAATAAGAAACAAATAAGAATCCTAAAAGTATATGCGCTTTTCAGAAGAAGATATCGCAAAAGTCAAAGAAGCAACTGATCTGCCTGCGCTAATTCGCCCTCATGCCGACTTGCGCCAGAAAGGGCGTGATCTGTGGGCATGCTGTCCTTTCCACAAGGAAAAAACACCGTCATTTAAGGTTGATCCTGATACGGGATTCTGGCATTGCTTTGGCTGTGGTGAAGGTGGAGATGCCTTTGGCTTTGTCATGCGCACAGAGGGCATGAGCTTTCCTGAAGCCGTTGGATTTTTGGCAGATAAGGCTAATATCGAGATTCGCAAAGATCCCCGTGCTGCTGCGGCGGCTGGACAGCGTCAGCGCCTGTATGCCATTTGTGCTGATACTGCAGATTTTTACATGAATTATTTGCACAAATCGACAGACCACAGTGCTTCTGCGGCTCGAGACTATCTGTCTAGACGTGGGTTTGGCTCTGCTGTCGCCCTGCAGTGGAAGCTGGGCTTTGCACCAGGCAATCAGGCACTGGTACAGTATTTGCGCATGCGCAAGCATCGCGATGATGATATGATTCTTGCGAATGTAGCCATTAGAAAGGGGCGTGAGCTGCGCGACCGTTTTTATCAGCGCATAATCTTTCCCATTGCAGACATACAGGGACGCACCATTGCTTTTGGCGGACGTGTCATTATCGACAAAGAACCCAAATACTTGAATTCCAGTGAGACACCTCTGTTCCATAAGAGGCGTAACCTTTATGGCATTGACCAGGCAAAGCCAAGCATGCATGAGCACAGATTAGTGCTTGTGACTGAGGGCTATACAGATGTTATTGCACTGCATAAAGCAGGACATAGTTACAGTGTCGCGACTCTGGGTACTGCACTGACTGCTCAACATGTCAAAATGCTGAGCCGTACAGTAAATCGAATTGTATATGTGTTTGATGGTGATGAGGCAGGTATGCGTGCAGCTGATCGTGCTGCTCAGCACATCGATCGATCACTTTCTCCTGAATTTGCAAGCTCTCCTGTCAGGCTAGATGTTGTATGCTTGCCTCGTGGTGCAGATCCTGCTGATCTTATGGAAAGTGATGAGGGGCAACAGCAGTTCACACAGATGCTTGAAACATCAACGCCTTTGATTGAATTTGCTATTAATCGTAGACTAGAAAAATGGGATTTGAGCCGTCCCGAAGAACGTCAGCGTGCGCTCAATGACAGCTTGGACGTTATTGTGCCTCTGAAGGGAACAATGCTTGCAAGTCATTATGCACAACAGATTGCTGATAGGCTTAGCAGCAGCGGAGGTGACATTAGTGAAAAGCAGGTATTGGACGTATTAGAGCAGGCACGTGATAGGACTGCAATTGGTGATGATGATGCGGCCGAGCAGTCCAGACCTGAAACAGGTGACAAGAGCGTGCGGGTTATAAAAGATGCGGAATCTGTGTCCTCGCTTAGTGCGACAGAACTAATTGAACGAGAACTGCTTGCTTTAATGATAGTGTCATCTGGTGCGCGCAATTATGTGCTGGAAAGTCAAAAGCGCACACCCTTTTCGCATCCAATGTACTTGGCAGCATATGAACAAATGACACGTCTTACAGATGCAGAGAGATCACATGTAGATATTACTGCAAGGCTAGACGATGTTATACCTGGTGTGGCACAATTGGCATCCGCGTACTATTTTGAGGATACAGGCGAAAACACACGCGCATTGGCAGATAGCTTACTCTTTAGACTACGAGAATCTGCATTAGAGCGAAAAATCAGACTTATTCGCAGCGATCTTCAAAAGGGTGATAGTGCTAAGGCCTTGTTAGAGGAATTGGCACGTGTGAGTCACGAGCTTCATCAGATACGCGCACAGCGTTTTCAGTAATCACATCATATTGTAAAAAGCTAAGGGTACAAACATGAGCAAAGAAACAAAAGGTACAAAAACTGCTGCCTCAAGGGCGAAAGTAAAAAAGACTGCAGCCAAAAAGGCTCCTGCAGCTAAGTCGAAAACAACTAAGTCAGAGACTGCTGCCGGAGTAGATAAATTTATCAGTGAAATCAATTTTGACAGTGAGCTAGCCGAACAATTCCGCAGCCTAGTCAATGAGGGTAAGTCTGCAGGACGTCTGAGTGATGATCAAATACAAGAATCTTTGATTCATGCAGTTGAAGAAGATTATGATGCTGACAAAATTTATGAGTTCATTGAAGGTCAGGGCATCAAAATCGATGACGCTGTTGCAAAGGAATCTATTGACGCAGGCGAGATGATTGCATTGCTTGATGGCGAGGAAAGCGACACAGATGACACTATCGCAGATCTCGAAGATGACGGTGATGATGTAGAGAGCGCAAATGTGGCACCCAGTGCTGATGCTGATGATACAGACGATGACATTGAAGTTGATGAAACGATTTCAGGTGAGAGTGCAGATTCAGACGTTGAGATTGCACTGGCTGTTGATGAAGACGGCGATGGGGTAGAAGTAGACGTTGAGTCGCTCGAAAAGCTGTCAACAGGTAAAAAATCAACTGATATTGATATCCGCGAACTCGAGTCAATTATTCGCGAGACTGCAAAACCGACTTCTAAAAAGGGCAAGAAAAGCACGCGTGAGCGCCAAGTGTCAGTTACCATGACAACTGACAGTGTGCGTATGTACTTGAAAGAAATTGGCAAAGTCAATTTGCTTACTGCAGCACAGGAAGTTGACCTTGCAAAAAAGATTGAAATTGGACTCGAGGCGACGGCAGAACTGGAAAAGGCAGACGAAGAAGGAACTGCGCTGCCCAGACCAATTGAGCGCCGCCTCATTCGTCAAGAACAGATTGGGCTTGACGCAAAGGCACGTCTTGTCGAGGCAAACTTGCGCCTCGTGGTTTCGATTGCAAAGAAGTATATTGGACGCGGCATGTCATTCCTTGACCTGATCCAAGAGGGCAATCTGGGATTAATTCGTGCTGTTGAGAAGTTCGACTATAAAAAGGGCTTTAAGTTTTCAACCTATGCAACATGGTGGATTCGTCAGGCGATTACTCGTGCCATTGCAGATCAGGCACGCACTATCCGTATTCCTGTTCACATGGTAGAGACCATCAATAAACTTGTGCGTATTCAGCGTCAATTGGTGCAAGAATTGGGAGAGGATCCCACACCAGAACAGATTGGCGAGAAAATGGGTCTTGACGGTGATCGTATTCGCGAGATCTTAAAAATCAGTCAGGAACCAGTATCACTGGAAACGCCAATTGGCGAAGAAGAGGACAGTCAGCTGGGTGACTTCTTAGAAGACACTCTTGTGGCGGGTCCATCAGAGGCTGCAGGACATACCCTGTTGCAAGAAGGCTTGAATCGCGTACTGGATGAATTATCAGAGCGTGAGCGCAAGGTTGTTGAACTACGATTTGGTCTGTTAGATGGTCATGCGCGCACTCTCGAAGAAGTTGGCAGAGAATTTGGGGTAACCCGCGAGCGCATTCGTCAGATTGAGTCGAAAACTTTGAATAAGCTGCGTCACCCTAGCTATGCTGCTAAGTTGCGCGATTTCCTAGAATAGCGCCCCAGGCGTCTCCAGTCTCTGCGTCGAGTCAAAAAACTCAGCTGTTCACGTAAGGTTGCTACGCTTCACAGCTGAGTTTTTTGACTCGTCTTAACACTGAAGGTTTGGAACACTATTGGTGCTTTGATGCATTATTACTATTCCTGAGCAAAGCGAAGGATCTTCAATTACAGTAGAGTTTCAGGTGCTTCAAGGACTTCATTACTGTGGCGGGCAAGGGTGAATGCCAGCTTTGATAGGCGGTTGTAGAATGGCAAGGCATCGCGGTCGGGAAAACTACAAGCACAGTAGCTTCGTTCGACTCTTCTGATAGCGACACGTACAAACTCTATACGAGCTGCGAGTTCTGATCCGCCTGGCAAGATGAAGTCACGTATAGGCTTTGTTGGGGCAAAATAGTTGTTGCAGCGCTCAACTTCTTCAAGTAGTTTGTCCCATGACCAATCAGCGATTGCATCCATAGGAGCATTTTTCAAGACGATAGTTCCCGAGGCGAATATCTGTCGCTGCATCCAGACCAGACAGTCAGTGAGTTCGCTCAGTTGATGCGCGTGTTCCTGCGCCTGAGATTCGACAATGGCAAATCCTAGGGCAACTTGTGCTTCATCTAATGCACCAGAGAATTCGACGAGCACATGATTTTTTGGCATACGATTAGCAGCATGACCACTGCCAACAATGGTCGTACCTCTGTCACCACTTGAGCCTCTTGCCATGGACCTACTCCTTATGCATATTAACGAATAGTTGTTTGTCCTAATTGAGGATAATCTTGCTATAATAGTAAGGATACCGTACTTTCGGTAGATTTTAATACATGATTTCGTAAGGAGAACTAAATAATCTTGGCTACGGAAAAAATTGCGATAAAAGGAGCACGTGAACACAATCTGCAAAATATTGATTTGCAGATTCCGCGCGACAAATTGGTTGTGATTACCGGACTTTCTGGCAGTGGGAAGTCTTCGCTTGCTTTTGACACTATTTATGCAGAGGGACAGCGACGTTACGTTGAGTCACTTTCTGCTTATGCTCGTCAATTTCTTGGACAGATGAGCAAGCCCGATGTTGATCACATTGAGGGGCTTTCGCCTGCAGTATCGATAGATCAAAAAACCACGAGTAAGAATCCGCGCTCAACGGTTGGTACGGTAACTGAAATCTATGACTATCTGCGCCTGTTGTTCGCACGTGTGGGCATTCCCCATTGTCCTGTCTGTGGAATTGAAATTAGTCGTCAGACTCCTGACCAGATAGTTGACCTTATCATGCAGGGGGCAGAGGGTGATCGCCTGCAGGTGCTTGCCCCTGTAGTGCGTGGACGCAAAGGCGAGTTTGCAAAGCTCTTTGAAGATTTGCGCGCAGAAGGATTTTTGCGTGTTCGTGTTGATGGCGAATTGCGCACTCTCGATGAGAAAATCGAACTTGATAAGAAATTCAAGCATGATATCGATGTAGTGGTTGATCGCATCGTACTGCGTGAAAGTTCACGTACCCGCCTGACAGATGCCGTCGAGGTTGCCCTGCGTATTGCAGGCGGCCTGGTGACAGTGCTTGCAGGAGAAGACACACAAACTTTTTCGCAGGCACTTGCTTGTCCCGAACATGGCATATCACTTGATGAGCTTGCTCCGCGCGACTTCAGTTTTAATGCGCCATATGGAGCATGTCCAGACTGCAGTGGTCTGGGTTCTCGTCTCGAAGTTGATGCAGCACTTGTTGCGCCCGATCCCGAACTGTCCATAGCTCAGGGCGCACTTGCTCCCTTTGGTACAGGTGGCAACTATTATCCGCAATTGTTTGCAGCAATTGCAGACCACATTGGTGCTGATATAGATACTCCTTGGGGTGAGCTACCTGTGGACGTGCGCGATAAGTTTATGTTTGGCACAGGAGAAGATCGCATTCAGGTTAGATACATGACACGGAGCGGTCGCGAGACTCACTGGTTTAGCACATGGGGAGGCGCAGTTGCAGAGGTCATGCGCAAGCATGCAGACTCTGACTCTGAGCAAGTGCGCACAAAAATGGAGCGTTACATGGCAGTTATTCCCTGTAAGACCTGTGGGGGTGCACGTCTAAAACCAGAGATTCTTGCCGTTACCGTGGGGGGCAAGAATATCTTTCAGATAACTTCTATGTCGGCAAAAGATTCATTGGATTTCTTTAATGGCCTGACATTAAGTGAGCGCGACCTTGCCATTGCAGCACGCGTGAATAAAGAAATTGTCGAGCGACTGAACTTTCTGGTTGATGTTGGGCTAGACTATTTGACTCTTGAGCGTGCAACTGCGACGCTAAGTGGCGGAGAAGCACAACGTATTCGTCTGGCGACACAAATTGGTGCAGGTCTTATGGGTGTACTGTACATACTTGATGAGCCCAGCATTGGTCTGCATCAGCGCGATAATGCACGCCTGATTGCGACACTTGAGCGTTTGCGAGACCTAGGTAACACGGTAATTGTGGTTGAACACGATGAGGATACAATTCGTGCGGCAGACCATGTTATTGACATGGGTCCAGGCGCGGGTGAACATGGCGGTGAAATCGTTGCACAGGGCACCCCAAAGCAGGTTGAGCGCAGCCGCAAGTCAATGACTGCTGACTATTTGAGTGGCAGGCGCGAAATCCCCGTACCCAGTGAGCGTCGCAATCCAGAGCGTGGCGATATCGAGTTATTTGGTGCAGGCGAAAATAATCTGCAAGGCATTGACATTGATATTCCTATTGGGGCTTTGACTGTTGTGACAGGAGTATCTGGCAGCGGGAAATCGTCGCTAATCACTGATACTCTTGCGCCACTTCTTGCTAATAGACTGCAGCGTGCACGTCGTCGTGTGGGCAGCTATCGTGAAATACGTGGATTGGGCGCACTCGACAAAGTCATTGATATTAATCAGAGTCCGATTGGACGTACTCCGCGATCTAATCCTGCTACCTATACAGGAGTGTGGGACGATATTCGCGGGCTACTGTCGTCGACTCCTGAGGCAAAGGCTCGAGGATATGCGCCAGGACGCTTTAGCTTTAACGTTGCAGGTGGTCGTTGTGAGGCCTGTAAGGGTGACGGACAGATAAAGATTGAGATGCACTTTTTGCCCGACATTTATGTGCCTTGCGAAGTTTGTGGTGGGAAACGCTACAATCGCGAGACGCTACAAGTGACTTATCGCGGTAAGAATGTCAGTGATATTTTAGGCATGAGCGTTGAAGAAGCCCTGAGCTTTTTTGAAAATATTCCACCAGTTAAGCGCAAGTTGCAAACACTCTTTGATGTGGGGCTGGGTTATATTCGTCTGGGTCAGGCAGCGACAACCTTAAGTGGTGGAGAAGCACAGCGCGTCAAACTTGCAAGTGAATTGCAGCGTCGCAGTACGGGAAGAACATTCTACATACTAGATGAACCAACGACTGGATTACATTTTGATGATGTGCGTCAGCTGTTGCTGGTGCTGGAGCGTCTGGTTGATGGTGGCAATACGGTGCTTATAGTTGAGCATAACTTAGATGTAATCAAGAGTGCTGACCATATTATAGATCTGGGTCCTGAAGGAGGACAGGCTGGTGGCAATGTTGTAGCCAGTGGTACTCCTGAGGAGGTTGCTCAGGTCAAAGGTTCGTATACGGGCAAGTACCTGCGGGAAGTTTTGTCTTAGTGCAGCGGCGTTATTACATCATGGGAGTTGTGGGGGTAGGCAAGTCAACTCTGCGAGATGAGCTTGCTCGACGCTTGCCACAGGCAAGCATCTATGAGGAATGGCCAGAAACAATGACAGCTCAAGTTGGGCAGTCTATGGATGCACATTCAGAAGATGACATCGCTGACATTCAATCATGGATATTTGAGCAGCTTGCACGCAAGAATCAGCTCATTAATGCAGATCCAGCTGAGCTGTTTGTAATTGACCGTTCGCCTCTTGACACCTTTGCTTTTTACAGACCTGAATTGTGGCAAGAGCGCGCCCAGCAAATGATGGCTGCAACATCTGCAGAAGCACTTTCCAGCACCCATGCACACACTTCCACCATTCCTGAGCGAAGTGTGCAGCACGAAGCCAAAGGATCTCATATGTCTGCAACACCAGCATCTGGCGAATTGCTGTTCTTGCATGGCGATCCTGTGACAATCCACCGTCGCATGGATGCGAGTCGTGTCTATACCGTTAATGCAATTGCCGCTCAGCAATCAGCTTTTGAGCTACTGCTGTATTGGCTGCAGCGCAACTTTGGCTACATAGCCAGACGGATTGATACCTGTGGTCTAAGTCCTGACCAGGTGGCAGACGGTGCGCTCAATCTAATCAGTGCTCGTGAAGCGCGCTTAGGCGGAACAGGTGAGATCCTTCGCTACGCTGAGGAATGCGAAGGAAGCAAGCAGGACAGCATGGATTATAGTCCGCTTGACATCAACGCAGTCGTGCAGCGCATAGCTCAGGGACTATTAAGAGTCTGACCAAGAGCTCGATGATAGTAGCTTGCAAGCTGCGTACGATTCTTTAGCGCAAGTTTCTGCAATATATTGCTCACGTAGTTACGCGCAGTACCCTCACTCACGAAAAGCTCTGCTGCAACTTCTTTGTTGTCCTGTCCAGATGCAATGAGTTCAAGCACTTGAAATTCTCGCTCTGATAGACCGTCGCGTGCTGCTTGTTCGCGTACGTGCTTGTCGCTGCTCGCATCCTTATCTGCAAGGAGTGCCCCCATTTTTTCTGGTATTTCTGAGCCCAGAACAACTTGTCCTGCCATAACCGAGCGCAGGGCAGGCAATAGGGTGCCAACTTCTTGCTTAATCAGGTAGCCTTTTGAACCCAGACGCAGAGCAGTTTTTAGATATTCTTCATCTGAGAAGGTTGTCAGAAAAACAATTCGTGCATCAGGAAAGCCCTGCAGAATTTCTGTCGCTGCGTCAAGCCCATTAGCGATTTCATCAACAGTAGGCATCTGAATGTCCATGAGCAAAATGTCGGGCTGCACATCTGCATAAAGCGCAATTGCATCCTTTCCGTTGCCTGCTTCACCACATATTTCGACGCTATCATCTGCAGAAAGAATAGTGGCGAGTGAAGCACGCACAAAGGGGTCGTCATCAACTAGCGCTACTCTAATTAGTTCGTTCATACTGCATTCTCCTTATCTGCATGTGAATCGCACTTTGGAATCGAGGCAAATATCCTGACTCCGCTCTGATAGTCGAATTTGAAGATGCCATTCAGAGCATGGACGCGCTCTGCCATAGTGTGCATACCAATGCCACTGCTGCTATCACTGCCAATGCCACTATGGACATCATCATTGCCCGCATGAATCCCCTTTGCCTTGTGCCTTTTTGTGCCACTGCGAGGTATGCCGTCTTTGCTCGTGAAAGGGGCAGAAGAGGCAAAAGGGTTTCTGCTGCCGTTATCTTGAACTATCAGCTGATAAAAGGCAGGATATTCGATTGCAGATATGCTTACCTGACTTGCATCACTATGCTTTTCAGCATTGGTGAGAGCTTCACGGACAATCGCAATAAGAGCATAGGCGACGTTTGTCGGAATGTGCTCAATGTTGTACTGTAGAGCAGTTTTGTATCCGTGAGATTTATCTGCAAGGGACTGCAGCTGGATCTTAAAGTCAAAGGCATCGCTATGCAGAGAGTGGACACTTTGTCGCACTGTTTCAAAGGCTTCGGTAATGCTGTCTTCAATTTGTGTTAATCCACTGATGGTCTGTGGGTTGTCTTTCACATCAGCACTGTAGGTAACCTGGAGTGCTTTAATCTGCAGTGTCGAGCGGGTTAATAAGTGGCCCACATTATCATGGATCTCGCGTGCGATACGGGCACGTTCATCAAGTGTAGCTACAAGCACCTCGTAGTCTTGCTTTTCTTGCAGGTGACGGTTCCTCTTCTCAAGTGATCGAGAAAGTTCAAGTAATTCGTCGCGCTGGCTATGGCGCGCTGCCTGCAAAGCAGCAAGTGAGCTAGTTTTCCAGGACAGCAGGCAAGATACAAGGCTGACCAATCCCAAAATCACTACCACTTGGATAGGCAGCCCACTTGCATTCCAAATCACCGCAACAGAAGGAATAATCCAGCACAAGCGCAAAATCCGCTGGCGCGCACTAACAAGGTCATACGCAATTAGGGGTAAAAAGACAATAGCGGGGGGAAGAAGTAGTGCAAGTGCTACATAGAGCAGCAAGCATGCGCTGCGTGCCTCGTGGGGAAGTAGCCTGCTTTCCTGCAGTGAACTTGCAGTAAGAGCGAAAAGAAGAGCAATGACGATTGGAATATCATGAGGAATAAAAAGCAGTACTGCAAAGCAGCACAGCAGTATTGTTGCTTTGTCGATAATTCGATTCATTACCTAACATTGTAGCTGTCTGACATCTGTCCTGCCTACCTGCGTGCACATTGATGACATTTGTCATGTGTGGCATGGCAAAGTCGTGACATTGCTCACTGGTATACACAGAAAAAAAGCGTGAAACTAATAAGTGGCAGTAATAGTCTTTGTCTGCACCATCCAATTGACCCCAATTGGCGTGTAGGACTTGCATGAATATACGGAAAGGACAGTTTATGTCGGTAGTACATGTTGAAAGCCTTGTAAAACGTTATGGCGACTTGACAGCTCTTGATCATTTTAGTCTTGACATTGCGCAAGGCGAGGTGTTGGGACTGCTGGGACCTAATGGTAGCGGCAAGACAACTGCGATTAACTGCATTTTGCAGTTGCTTACCTATGATAAGGGCAGCATTAAGCTGTTTGGTGAGTCCATGACCCCTGCGCGCTATGACCTAAAGCGACGAATTGGCGTTGTTCCGCAAAATGTTGCCGTCTTTGAGGAATTGACTGTGCGCGAAAACATTGATTATTTCTGCGCTATGTATGTATCCGATAGGGGACGACGTAAGGCTTTGGTGGATGAAGCAATCCAGTTTGTTGGTCTGGAGGACTATGTCAAGTTTCGTCCCAAAAAGCTGTCAGGTGGCTTGCAGCGTCGCCTAAACATAGCCTGTGGAGTTGCCCACAAGCCAGAATTGATATTTTTTGATGAGCCAACCGTTGCCGTTGATCCGCAAAGTCGAAACTCTATCCTCGAGGGCATTCAACAGCTGAATCGCGATGGCTCAACGATAGTTTATACCAGTCACTACATGGAAGAAGTTGAAGAAATTTGCACACGCATTGTCATCATGGACAACGGTCGCACAATCGCAAATGGCAGCAGTAGTGAGCTGAAAGGCATGATAGGCGGCGAAAAGAAGGTCATAATTCAAGAACCGACCCTTAATGACGTCTTTCTTGAATTGACTGGCACCGAGCTTCGAGATTAAAGACTAAGGAGGACGTTCATGCTTAATACCTTTAAATATAGCGTACTCTCATTGGCACGCAACAAGGATGTGTTGCTGTGGGTCATTTTGTTTCCCCTGGTTTTGGCAACAATGTTTCTGACAATCTCGGGCGATTTTTCTGCGATGAATCCCATTCCAACTGCTGTTGTTGAAGATATTAACTATGCGAATGCTTCTGAATTTGCTGATGTGATTGCAACACTGTCACAGCCAGGAGATGACCAGATTCTAGATATGCGTCACGTGGAGACACAAGAAGAAGCAGACCAGCTTTTGCTTGATGGTGAAATCGTTGGCTATTTTCAGATTGGCACAGACGCAAATCCTCGCGTGTATTTTTCTCCTCGTTTTACACCTAGTGATTTTAGGCGCACGATTCTAAAGGATATTGCGGATCGTTTTGTTCGTGCCCAAGCATCTATTCAGACAGTTGCACAGCACAATCCTCAGGCGCTTGCTGATCCTGTCCTACTGACAAGTTTATCCGATCCTGCAAGTTTCACACAGCAGGTCACGGTGACTGCCAACGAATCTGTCATGTCGGTTCGTTATTATTTTGCGCTACTGGGCATGATTGCCGTACTTGCAGCAAATATTGCACTAATTGGGATTATGCGTACCCAAGCTAATCTATCTGATCTTGGTGCAAGGAGGGCAGTTGGTGCTACCAGTAGGCTAAAGACTCTTTGTGCCACCTTTGCAGCCTGCTGGATATTTTCACTTGTCTGCCTGTTGATTGCTTACAGTTATGCACGATTCATTCTTGACATTAACTTTGGCAGTAATGACTTTGCTGGCATCCTTGCCCTTGCATGTGCAGCATTAATGGCAACATCCCTGGGAGCACTGGTGGGTTCAATTCCGACACTGACAGAGGGTGTAAAGGCGGGGATTCTGACAGTAATTGCCTGCTTCTCTGCTCTGTTTGCAGGCCTTTACGGTGATCCCAGCATGCGACTTGCCGATAATATCACGCGTAACTTTCCTTATCTGCAACAGCTAAATCCTGTCGAACAGGTAGCAAGTCTGTTTTATGCTCTGTACTTTTACGATAGCTACGTGCAGTTTTTTCAAGGCCTGATAAGCCTGCTGATTATGTCCATTGTTCTTTTTGTCGGTGCACTACTATTCTTAAGGAGGCAGCGATATGCACATATTTAGAACTGCACTTCGCATTTTCTTTAGTCGTCCCGTTTATCTGCTGACCTACTTGACAGCACTTTCTGCGATTGGCATTTTTATGAGCATGGGCATTGATGACAGTCAGAACGAATTTGAAGAGGCGCGACCCACTGTTGCCATCATTAACCGTGATCAGGGCAATGATTTTTCTGAAGCATTTGCTGACTTTGTAGCGAGTCGTGCAGAGATCGTTGAGCTTGCAGATGATAGACAGTCAATGCAAGATGCTGTTGCACAAAACTATGCATCTTACATCATGATAATTCCTGCTGGCTATGGCGACGAATTTGCATCAGCAGCTGCACATGGCATGGCAAGTCCTGTGATTGACACGGTTATCAGTCAAACGGTGATTTTTGGTGCCCTGATGGATCCCCTTGTCAATGACTATTTAAGTGCAGCACGCCTCTATCTGCAAAGTGGCACAGCTGCAACACCGCATGAAGCAGCGCAGCTTGCAAAAGAGAGCATGGAAGACAGTGCGGTAGCTACTGTGATGCAATACGAGGACAGTACTGCAATGTCTGTTTCCTATTTAGGTTATATGACCTTTGCAAGCTATACGATATTGCTTTCAGTTATCATATCGGTAAGTGTGTTGCTTGCGGCATTTAACAGGACTGATGTGCGCAAGCGAGATCTTGCGGCACCTGTAAGCAGGCTGAAATTTAACATGCAGCTTGCAGCAGCGTGCTTTGTCGCCATGCTGTTTTCCTGGGCAGTGGTTGGTGGACTAGGACTAGTGGTCTATCGCGATGCACTCGTTGGAGTATCTGCGACGGTGATTATTCTTTTATTGGTATCACTGCTGGCCTTTTCTCTTGTTGCGCTTTCTTTGGCGTTCCTATTGGGGCAGATTCTTGCAAGTGAGACTACTATGAATGTTGCAGGCAATATAATCGGTCTGGTATTTGCCTTTATGGGTGGCATTTTCATTCCGACTGATTTTATGCCAGACATCATGCAATCTATCGCGCAGTTCGTGCCAACCTATTATTATGGCAACGCAATTACAGAACTTGCTCAAGCACAAGCAGTGTCGGCACAAACAATCACACCGCTATTGGGCAACCTGGGAATGCTAGTGCTGTTTGCTATGACCTTTTTTGCAGTGGCACTTGCATTGAGTCGTTTGCGCTTACAGTCCAGCGCAAGTTAGCAATAAGAAGGACAGGGGCAAGAGGAATAGGGGCAAGAGGGGCAGGCATAAAGCTTGCCCCTTTTTATAGGGCATGTGTATATGCCACATTTTCTGACTGCAAGTAGGTAGTGATAGATGTGCTCTGGGCTATAATGGCAGGTATGGACATGCCTCCACAACTAAGTGAACAGCTTAAACATGTACCCATTTCCCCCGGTGTTTACCTGTGGAAAGATGCAGATGAGCGCGTCCTTTATGTGGGCAAATCCAAAGAGCTTCGCAAGCGCATGCGGCAATACTTCACAGGACACGATGGTCGTGAGTGGACTGCAAGCATGATGTGCGAGGTTGCAAGCTTTGATTACGTTGTGACCTCATCTGAAGCCGAGGCCTTGATGATGGAGATTACTCTCATCAAGCAGTTATCGCCGCCCTATAATGTGATGTTTCGCGATGACAAATCCTATCCCTACATTGCACTGACAATGGATGCTGCCTATCCTGCCATTAAGTATACGCGCGAAAAGAAGCGTGCAGGTACACGCTATTTTGGTCCCTATACCGATGCACGAGGAGCGCGCGAAACGGTGGACACTTTGCGTCGTGTCATTCCGCTGTGCAAGTCTACCTGTGCCGAGTATAAGCGTATGCTGCGCAGTGATTTTGCAAAGCCGCTGCCACGCCCCTGCTTTGACTCGCAGCTAGGCTATGGTTCAGGAGTGTGTAGTCTTGCAATTACTCCCGAAGAGTATGCAGACCATGTTCAAAATGCTATATCATTGCTTGAAGGTAATAGCGCAGCGCTTGAACGCAAGCTGGAAGCTCAAATGCAAGATGCTGCGACTGATTTGAATTATGAACTTGCAGCACGTATGCGAAATCGCTTGAGCGGGCTTTCCAGCATTAAGAAACGACAGATTGTTGTATCAGACAGTAATGCCAACTACGATGTACTGGGCTTTGCACGCGAGGAAACGATTGCTGCAGCATATGTCTTGCATGTGCGCGAAGGCACTGTGCTTTATGGCAACGACTTCATCCTGGACAAAGGGCTTGATATTAGCTTTGATGATCTGGCACAGGGCTTTTTAGGACACTACTATCTAAGCGCTGGGCAGATTCCTGCTGAAGTTTTGTGCGAGATTGAATTCGGTGACAAACAGCAGGCTATCGAGGATTTTTTGACCCATCGCAGGCGCGAAACAAGCAATAATCCTAAGGCGGGTAAGGTGCGCCTATCGGTACCAAAGCGAGGTACGAAAAAGAAAGTGTTGGACATGGCTCAGCAAAATGCAAATCACGCCTTGCTGCGCTATAAAGTTCGCACACACTATGATACAGAGCGATTAAATGCTGCTCTATTGCAGCTGGAATCTGCGTTGTCACTGGACAGTCCGCCACTGCGTATAGAAAGCTACGACATATCGACTTTGCGTGGCAGCCATTCAGTAGGCTCAATGGTTGTGTTTGCCAATGGACGTGCAGATAAGGCTGCGTATCGACGCTTCAAGATTCGTGGGGAGTTTGACCAGGCAAATGACGTTGCCATGATGCGCGAGGTCTTGCTGCGCCGCTTTGATTCAAAGCGCATGGCTGATGAGCGATTTGGACGCACTCCTGACTTGCTGCTAATTGATGGCGGAAAGCCGCAACTTTCTGCCGTTGTTGCAGTACTGGATGAATTGGGCATTGACGACATCGCGGTTGTTGGACTTGCAAAACGCGAAGAAGAGATTTGGACAACATGGTCAGATAGTCCTGTGATTTTGGCAGATGGTTCAGCTTCGCTGCATCTGGTAAAGCGTATTCGTGATGAGGCACATCGCTTTGCAAATGAATACCATCGCAAGCTACGCAGCAAAGCTATGACAGCAAGTATTCTTGATGAAGTTCCAGGCATTGGTCCGAAACGTCGCAAAGCGCTGTTGAAGCATTTTGGCAGCTTTAAAAACCTGCGCACATCCAGCTGCGAAGACCTTGCAAAAGCTCCTGGCATTACCCCAGAAATAGCAAAAGAAATATATAGCTTTATCCACGATTTATAGCTGCGTTTGATTGTGCCTGGTGCGCGTCATTCCTACGTTTTGGCATCCGCATGTAAACGATGCTTGAATGCATCAAATCTGATTGAATGCCTCCCATATAATGTGCGTATCAAGTATATTGCGTGATGGGGAGAGAATCGCCATGAAGACAAAAAATGCGACTGCCACTGCAACAGAAGACAGGACTGCTGCTCAAGGTAGGGACGTGTTCAAGTGGCTCACTCAAGGCAAGATCAAGGTCAAAGTCGCTGTAGCGGTAGCCCTAATTGTATTAATCACTGCAATTGTTGTCTTTGCGATGATGGCAACCGCACTTGATGCAGCGCTTGAAGGCTTTACCATTCACACTGGCGAAAACGACACTGACTTTAGCGTTGGGTCGATTAGTCAGCCAGTAGGCAATAATTTGCAGCGAGGTGAAGTTCGAGTTGGCAAATCAGTTGAGCATAATATTGACTGGTGGCTGAATTCACCCAATGGAACCGTTACTGTTACCCTGTTTGCATGGGCACGAGATTTCGTTGATATTGATGGGATAGCTCAAGATCCTCTGCGCCCCATGAATATTGATGGTAAAGACGTGTATGTTCAGGTTATTGACGACATTGGTGAATTTGCTGTTTTAGGATCCCTGCCTGCAGGGCTGCGCCAAGAAGGCAATCAGATCATTTGGGAAATTGAAAATCAATCCGCGATGATGGGCGGAAATCAACACTCGATTAGCTATACACTTACCGTGGTAAACCCCGATGCTGGTCATCCTCCAGACTGGACAATGGACTATTGGTATTCGACAGGCATTGGTAGTGCAAGCTTTATGCCAGCTGTGGGAAATCCTTATTACTGGACCATGACCGAGACCATGACAGATGCGTTTAATGTTTCGATGAGCTGGAACAATGGCAGAACAGGGTTAAACAGTGGCGCGATTATTGATAACTATCGCGACATTACCATACAGCTACCAGGGAATCAGACACCAGCGGGCATGGAGCCCTACGATCAGGACAATTTGATGAATGTTGCTGGCCAGTGGAATTGGTGGCCGCAAAACGTTGGCACACGTGCTGTTCGAGCTGCAACTGTGCAGGTAGATGATGCAGCTGACTATTACACCTGGCATTTGAAATGGCAGCGCTTTAATGATGTCGATTTGCGCACCAATTTGTTTACGATAAGGGATTTGGATGGTCCAGGCATTGATGTTCAGTATGAGCTACACTTTACCAATCCTGGAGGAAGCGAGTCCATGCCTGGTGGCAGAACTCGTATTAGTATTGATTACTTTCATCGCTCATTCAACGCAAATCAAGAAGACCTCTTTTTTTGGGAAGACGAGAGGGTCGTTTTAGACTTAAACGCTATTGGACAAATTCGTTTGACTGATGATCGTGTTTTCCCCGAATTTGAAATGACTGTTGAAAAGGCCTTTGGCACAGATGGCTATCATACGATGTGGCTGATAGATGATGATACGCAATTCGTTTTGCACATGAAAAACGATACGAGTGATCTGTATCTATCCTTCCAAAATCCTTCACCGGGCGTGTATGTCTACAATGGCCTTGCTACTGAACCAACCCCTGTCTATTTCAGCAAAAATGTGCCAGCACAGCTGACGGGTATGCCAGTACAGGGCTGGTGGCAGGGTGATTATCGTCAGATAACCTACTCGCTTGCCGAGCACTTTACCTGGGATCCAGAGACACCACGTCAACCGCAAGTTGATGTGACCTATGCAGTTGATGGTGAGCTAAGATCCGAGCCAGTTATCTTTAATCCGTCTGCGGGCGAGGAAAAGACTCTTGTCGTGACGAATACTTTTGTCGATCCAGCCTTTGGACAAATGCGTCTTATGAAGACACTTGGCGGATTTCCTGCGTATTGGGGGATTGATGGTAGCCAAGAATTTCAGGTAAAAATATGGGATGCCTATGCTGAGGTGTACCTACTGTTTGTACAGCCTGATGAACAGGCCATTACAGATGGATGGGACAGTCCTGGATGGATTGAGGGTACCCTGTTCTGTGTTGGCAATACGGGATCTGATCAGGTTGGCGCAGGTAGTGCCAGTTGGGTCTTTAGCGATCCGTATTGGAAAGACAGGTATCAAAGTGGCACTGCTGATGTCTTTACAGCATTTTTCCTTTTTGAGCTGCAAGAAGTTAAGTTGTCGAACTTGTGGCCAGGAGATTATGAGGTTCGGGAACTAGATTTTTCAAATCCGCCTGGGTTGCTGCGAGATTCTCCTCGGTCATATGTCAATGGTGGCGAGTGGATGGATATGTATCGCTTTGATGGCAGCTATGCAGATTATGGCACTGTTCCTCCTGCCGATGCGGTCAATGTGATAGTTGCAAATTTATTCTCGCATCCTGCTGGTCAAATTACGGTATTCAAGCAAATCGAGGGCCATCCAGAGGACTGGAATGTTAATGATGACACCGAATTTACGGTGTATGTGCGCGACTTGCATCCGACACTACAGTCGTGGCGCTTACTTTTTGCAAATCACAGCATTGATTCAAGCTTGCCAGATAATGAGACTTGGCGACATGTGGGATATATCAGCATTGATGATGGTGCTCGCATGGCTTGCACATATTATCCCTGGGACGGCAATTTAGAAGATGCTGTCTATGCCCTGCCAATCAGCGTGAACAGTCCTTTGGTATTGACACAGATGCATGTAGAGGACGGACGTAGCTACATATTTGAAGAAGATAACGATGGCGGTCATGTTGTGCGCTTCTTTGTTGATGGCAAACAGGTTGCAGATGATGGAACGTTCGCAGGCATTATCCTTGATCCTGGTGAAAGCAGAATCGCCACTATGGTTAACAGTTATTTGCGCGCAGTGGATAGTCGTGCAGCTGTGTTTAAGCAGCTTGCGGGTGCCTATGCAGAATACGACATCGATGGCGACACGGATTTCGAGTTGCGCATGACAGACGTAAATGCAGGAAGTAACGGACGTCTTTTACTGTTCATGCCAGGACCAGACGAGATTGTCGATGATGTTAGTCCTCCAATCGTGATGCGCAGCTTTACGCTTAGGGGCCAGCTTGATCCAATTACAGACGAGGTGTGGTTGCTGGTGGTAAATCCTGCTAATCCCGCCGATTGGAGCTGGGAACAAAGCAGTCAAACGGCGGACGAATTGGGCTTAGTAGCAGATATGAAATTTAGTGTAAATAAGCCCAGCCTGATACATGGATTGGTGCCTGGTGACTATTTGCTTGAAGAGTGCAACTGTCCAGATATGACCTATGCTCCGACAATTACAGAGGGGAGTTCTCTGCGGATTGGCGAAAAAGATGTTCTTGCAGCGACAGTAACGAATACTTTTAGGTCCATATATACTCCACCTGAACTTGATCCAGAAGACGTTGCAATATGGAAATTGTTTGAACTGCCCACGCATGAAGAAACGCCAGAAATAGATTTTGTTTTTGATGCAGTGCCTTACAGTTTCAATGGAGATACAAGCAGGGCAAATGAGCTGCCGCAGCTAAATCAGGCAGCAAAGACGATAAGTTTTGATCAGTCGGATACGGGACAAATAATATCTGGCATTAAGGTGATATCCAGGCTATCTGCACCCTTGCTTGACGGTGTTGAATTTGAACGAGCTGGAGTTTACACCTATCGTATTTCCGAGCGCGATGATAGTTTTGTGCCAGGTGAGCGCGAGACGATGGTCTTTGACTCAAGGGTATGGCAAATAAGCTTTATTGTGCAAAACATGCCTGAACCGTCAACAGATGTACACCTCATGTCTGTACAGATTGAAGAAGTCACGATAGTAGAAGGCGAGGAAGTACTGGGCGGAAAACGTCTGGACGGGATAATTCCCTTCAGAAATGTCTTTTATTATCGACCGCTGACTGATCCGACTGATCCAGAATTGGCACCATTGACTATATCAAAGGTTGTGGCAGGAGATTACGGGAATCAAGTACAATTTTTTGCCTTTACGATGGAGCTAGCTGCTCCTGACCTTGTTGAAGAGCCAGCAGTGTATAAAGCCTATGTAGTAGAAGATGGCGCAGTTGTCACCAGTGTTGATAATGGCTATGTGGAAGGACCTGACCAATACGGATATTACCTGCTGTTCCATTCAGGATTAGAGCGTGATTTCTTCTTGCGTCACAACCAGGTACTTGTTTTTGTGGATGCGTATTTTAATTCAGGATATTGGGTGACTGAACATGCAGTGCCTATATACAGGGTTTCAGCAGAAGTGCTAACGGGAGGGGTACCAGTTCCCGTGCAGAATCCTACCAGCCCAGGAACTCCACTAACAATTGATGGCGAATTCTTAGAGCAGGGCAGAAATTCTGTCGATTTTACGAACACAAATTATGTTATACCGCCAACAGGTCTTTTTACGGGAACCGCAAAGGTTTCTGTGTTGATAGTGGTACTGGCGATTGTGTCCTTACTGTTGGGCTCTCAAAGAATTAAGCGTAAAAGACTGGAACTCGATGCGATGAGTGAATAATCATGTGAGTATTTGCATGTTTTTGCCAGTGACAGAGCAATTTTGCAACACTTGTAACAAATTTACTGAAATTTCACTCTGATTTTTTGCACTGCGTTGAAAATTCGCTACTAATTTATTCGCTACTAATTTATATGTGCAGAAGCAATAGCCAGTCAGTATTTCGAGCAGTAATGCTGTGATACACTTGCACCATGAGTAGCGCTAATCAACATAATGACTTTGCTGATGATGCTTCTGACATGACGTGCTGTCCCAATGAGCCCTTGGTTATTGTGACGGGGATGTCTGGGGCTGGTCGATCCAGATCACTTGCGTCTTTAGAGGACTTTGGCTATTTTTGTGTAGATAATCTGCCCCCAGCGATGATTCCTCAAATTGCTGCGCTTGCAGGAATTGACAATCCACATTTTTGTCGCATTGCGGTAGCCTGCGATATTCGTGGTGGGAAATTGTTCGAATCTTTGCTTGATGTGCTGGATGAACCAGATTTTACAACGCCGTATTCCTTACTGTTTTTGGATGCAAGCGATAAGGTCTTGCTTAACCGCTTTAAGGAATCACGTCGTAGGCATCCCCTAGAGAATGCTCATACTAATCTTAAGCGCGCAATTGAGGCAGAGCGTGCGATTTTGGAACCGCTTCGTGCACGGGCAAATCAGGTAATTGATACGAGCCTACTGCGTGCAAGTGAATTGCGTGCACGTATTCAAACTGACTTTCTGGGAGATGTGGCAGCGAGCCAGATTTCAATTATTGTAAGCTCCTTTGGATTTAAGTACGGTATTCCTACAGATGCTGACATTGTGTACGATGTACGATTTTTGCCAAACCCCTACTGGGATCCTGACTTGCGCCCTCTAAGTGGCAAGGATTTGAAAATTAGTCAGTTTGTGCTGGGTCGTAGTGAGACGCAGGATTTTCTCGAAAAATGGACGGATTTGTTGCGCACGACTATTCCACACTATATTGCAGAGGGAAAGTTATCGCTAAACGTTGCCGTTGGCTGTACTGGTGGCAGACACAGGAGCGTTGTTTTGTCCGAGGAAACGACAAAGCAGTTACGCGCAGATGGCTATCAGGCATCGACGATTCATCGCGACATTTTGCGAGATGCGCAGCAGCATGACTACTAGTGTGATTACTGGTGCGATTGCTCAAGGGTATGGCTGCTAGCAGGATGGCTGTTGGGCTTGTGAATAGGGACCGTCTTAGCTGGGCAGTGTGATATGGTGCAACGCTTGGAAATAGCACAACATCAGATGGTTGCGATTGGTGGCGGTACGGGTCTTCCGCTGGTTTTGCGCGGGGCGCGATCATTAGACATCCTGCCTACAGCAATTGTAAGCATGGCAGATGATGGAGGATCAACAGGAAGGTTGCGCAGGGAACTATCACTGCTTCCTCCTGGAGATGTGCGCAACTGCTTGACTGCTCTTGCAGCCTGCGACCGAGAAGATTTTGTACGATTATTTGATTATCGTTTTGACCACGGCGAAGGCATTGCGGGTCACTCTTTAGGCAATTTGATGTTTGCCGCAGCAGCGGACTTTGAAGGGTCTTTTTCTGCTGCAGTGAAGTATTTTGAGCGACTGTTGGATGTGCAGGGTCGTGTGCTGCCGTCGAGTTATGAAAATTTGATTCTGCATGGCTTTGATCGCAGTGGAGAAGAAATATATGGTCAGGCTTCGCTGACTTGTAATCCAATTGGTATTGCCGCAGTTGAAATTAGTCCGCAGAATCCAGCTGCAAATCCTGAAGCAGTTGATGCACTGCGCGTGGCAGACTCCATAGTGATTTGTCCAGGATCGCTGTTTACAAGCATTATTCCAAACCTGCTGATCCCTGGCATTCTTGATGCAATCTTACAAAGCAATGCACGCCTTATATACTGCTGTAATGTTGCTAACATGAAGGGCGAAACAGCAGCTTTTACTGCGCGTGACTATATTTCGACCCTTGAACAATATGGATTGCGTAATCGTCTTGATGTGGTTTTGTTGCCTTACAGTATGCATGACGAAGAGAGCGTCCAGTATATTGAGTCAAGGGGCATCCAAGTTGTCGTGACTGCGCTTGCAGCTGCGCACAATCCGTTGCACCACGATGAGCACAAGCTGGCTTCGGTGTTGCCTGCGCTAATTGAGTTACCATCTGATGCCGTATCTGCGGCTGTGACTGGATAGCCGGATAGCCAAATGTCGTTTACTGCAGAAGTTCGTGATGAATTATCGCGCCTTGAGCAAAAGCATGAGTGCTGCAATAAGGCAGAACTCTCTGCTCTGATAAAGCTGGACGGAACTGTTACGCGCACGGGCACTAACCAGTATCGCCTAGAAGTATCGACAGAGAACGCCCAGGTTGCGCGGCGTATAATCAGGCTGGTGCGACGCCTGTATCAGTTAAAGACTGAACTAACGGTGCGTCGAAACATTTTACACAAGGCCAATAATTATCAGATCACTATTCCCAGTCAGCCAAGACTTGAGTCGGTGCTTGATGAGCTGGGTCTTGCAGGAAGTACCTATCTAAGTGGTGGTATTGAGCAAAATTTGATACGACGCGACTGTTGCGCGATTGCATATTTGCGTGGTGCATTCTTAGGCGCAGGCTTCATTGCGAGTCCGCAGGGTGATTATCATTTCGAAATTCGCACGCATACTGAAACACTTGCAGATGAATTGGCGACGCTAATGTCACGCTTTACCGTTGACGGGCGTGTAACTGCACGTCGCGGAGCATGGACGGTCTATCTGAAGGGCGCAGAGCCAATCATTAACTTTCTGGCCCTAGTGGGCGCACACAAAGCATTATTGATGACTGAAAACGTGCGCATTATCAAGTCATATCGCAACGATGTGAATCGGCGAGTAAATGCAGAGATCGCAAATCAGGCAAAGGCAAGCGGTGCTGCTTTGTCTCAGCTGGCAGATATCAAATTGATAGAGGATAGCGTGGGGATAGATTCATTGCCTGCAGCGGTAGCAGATTTTGCACGGCTGCGCTTGCAGAATCCTGACGTATCTTTGCGCGAACTGGGGGAAGTGGCACAGCCTGCGCTGTCGAAATCTGCACTTAATCACAGAATGCGCCGCTTGAGCGAAATAGCAAATCGTATTCGTCTTGAACAGCAGCAAGAGGGGTAGCGCAAGTAGCTTATAAGCGGTCTGCAAGTGGTTCGCAGGCAGTCGACAGGTAGTCTGGGAGAGATGCGTGGAATGGGCGCACTCTGCCAATGCACTCTGCTGCTATTAATGTAACAAAATGGCAAACATGGGGTGTGTGGTGTCCGCACTTAGTAAAGGTAGGGCTATTATGTAGTGCGTACAAAACTGTGTACAGAAAAGGGTATGTTTCTGCGCTAATTTGTGTAATGCGGGGACATGTGCGACTAGGCAGAGCAGGTCAGATTGAGTGCTTGCTCACAGAAAAGGTTGGATTTGATATGGACATTGAACAATTAGTTAATCGTATTGAAGAACTAATTGACTCGTCAAAGGCAGTTCCACTGTCAAACGCAAAGATGGTTGACCCAGATGCGGTTTATGACATTATCGACGAGATTCGTAGCCAGTACCCAGAGGACTTGAAGCAGGCTCGCTGGATTGTTAAGCAACGTCAGGAAATGACTGAAGAGGCAGAGCGTGAAGCAAATCGCATCCTTGAAGAAGCGCAGGAGCGTGCACGTGAATTGGTCAACGAGACTCAGGTTGTGCGTGAAGCAGAGGCACGCGCCCACGAGATTATGGAAGAAGCACGCGCAAACGAGCGTGAAATTCGTCTGGGCGCAGAAGACTATGCCGACGAGATGCTTGCCAACTTGGAAGTAAATATGAGTAAGTTGCTGACTTCTGTTCAGCGCGGACGTGATCGCTTGCAGGGCAAGAATTTGCAGCGCTAAGCATCAAGCACGAAGCATGCAAACATGAGATTTGTTTGCTGGAAGTAGAGTAAGGTACAAACATAATGAGCATTTTGATTGATTTGCGCTCCGTCACCACAGAAGGTGTCGGAGCGTCGCTGACAATAGAGGGAAGTGTGCCACCAGCTGCGGTGAAGGCGGATTGTGCGTCTGATGCGGGGGAAGCTGTGAAGGCTGCTGCAGATGCCACAAGTGCTGATAGTGGCCTGTCGCATCTACGGTTGGGCGACATTGACTTTTTGGCAGTGGATCCTATTCGATATGAGATAAGCTTTAGTAATGTGGGAGAGTGCGTCCACGCTGCAGGCACACTGCAGACGCAGTTGCGTACTGCTTGTGTGCGCTGCTTGAACGACTTTGAGTTTGATCTTGCATCAACAGTCGACGAGAGTTTTTTCTTCGTGCCCAGTGAGGATGAACACGGGGATCCTTATCCAGTGATAGATGACAGTGGCAAGGTTGATATTGAGCCCTTGTTGCGAGAGTCGTTATTAGTCGAGCTGCCCTTTGCGTCAGTTTGTGATAGTGATTGCCAGGGGCTTTGCATGAAATGTGGCACGGATCTAAATGGTGCAGATTGTGAGTGTACTGATGAGGTGGATGCAAATCATCCCTTTGCGGGCTTGAAAGACTTAATGCAGTGAGAATCTCACTGCATTTGCACCAAAATAGTAACCAATAGACAGTTTTTTGCTGCGAGAAGCTTTACACAATTTGTGTTGAGGCGGTATACTAGAAGCACTATAAATTTGAACTCGACAGATTTCCGTGTGCGAAATTTGGAGATGTTAAATTTATAGCGTATTGTTGTGCAGTCACTATTATTGATGTTGAGGTAAAAACGTATGAACATACTGCAAAGTAGATCGCTTACAAAAACCGCTCTTGTAGCCGTGATAATGCTGTTTGCTTTCACTACTCTGCTTGTTGCACTTCCTGCAACGGCGTCTGCTGCATCAGTTGCAACCACTATTCCTGTCAGGCAAGTATTTGACGCACCTGATGGTGCGGGGAGCGATGGCGTGTTTACCTATAGGTTGACGCCACAAGATCCTGCAAATCCTATGCCAGTCTCAACCTCGGGACTCGTTGGCGGCAGCTATCAATTTACGATTGAAGGTACTGAGACGGTGAATGTTGGTCCGATTACCTTTACGCATGCAGGACTCTTTTATTATGACATCCAAACCGTTGTTACAGGTTCTGGCAGACCAGGATATGTCTATGATGATGCGGTCTTTACGGTGGTTGTTGATGTAAGGAATGCTGCAGGTAATACGCTTACCGTTGAAGTGCGTGCAGTGCGTGCAGGAACGGTTGATCCAAAAGTAGATGTTATCTTTAATCAGGAATATGGCTTCCAGCCAACTGAGCCGGGAGATATGATACCGGTTGATCCACCTGTTGTTAAGTCCGTTCAGGGAAATCCTGCAGAAGCCTACACCTTTACCTTTAGACTTACTGCGCAAAACCCTGACAATCCAATGCCAGAGGGTAGCACTAATGGTGTAAAAGAAGTAACGGTTACTGGTTCAGGCACTACTGAGTTTGGCGTGTGGGTCTACACTGAAGCAGGTGTATTTGTTTACGAAGTTACAGAAGTTAATACAGGTAATGAGGACTATACCTTTGACACGGCAGTTTACACTATCACCGATACAGTGTATGACGAAGGTGGTCGCTTGCGCTTGAGTCGCGTGGTAACAAATCACGAGAATCGCCAAGTAGGTTCCATGTCATTTATAAATACATACACTGGTGATAGCAATGATCGTGAGCCAGGTGACAGAGATCCTGACCCCGATCCTGATCCGGACCGCGACCCAGATCGTGATGGTGATACTCCTGGTGGTGGCACCACAGGTGGTGGAACAACACCAGGTCAAAATCGTCCCAGCGAGGGTCCAAAAACAGGTGATTATGCAAATCCAATGCAGATTATCCTTATCATGGTTGCAAGTGCCGTCATTGCGTTGTTCCTTGTCTATCTGATTTACGTAGATAGAAAGAGCGAAAAAGAGCACGTTGTTGATGTGGATCAGGTGACACCTGTCGCAGCATAATGCACACTAGATGGCCAATATTTGGCAATCGTAGTAAAAAATCCAGCTGCGCACTTTAGGTTACTTCGCTTAGCAGCTGGATTTTTCAATTCTTCTGAAGTTCTGTTTATCTGGGAAATGTGGCGGAAATTTGGTAAAAATGCGTCATGGTGACGCATTTTTGCTTCTCGCTTATTTGACCTATAATTGCAGCTATGAAAATTCTTGCTATCACAGGACCTTTTGGGTCAGGAAAAACGACAGTTACCCATTTAGTTGCTGCTGCGTTGCGCAGTAGTGGTCTGCGAATTGAAATCATTGCCCTTGATGAAGTTTCTCGCCATATCCTGGATGGAGATTTAGCTTTGCGCAAAAAATTAGCTGAAGCTTTTGGCGATAATATCTTGCTAAGGGACAGTAGCCTTGATCGTGCCGCACTTGCTGCATGTGCCTTTGCAGACGATGATGCTACTGCAAAATTGAACGCACTGGTACATCCGCCTACAATGGAACATGCTCGCGACCTGCTCAATGATGCCCGCGACTCACAAGACCTTGTGATTGTTGAATCACCCTTTCCTCTGATTTATCTGTCAGAGATATTTACAGATGCAGATAATGACGCGCAGATATGGACAGTAACAGCAGATAGGGAAACACGCCTACTGCGTGGGATTGCTGATGGCTTTAGTCCAGAAGATGCTGATAGGCGCATGGACAGACAGCCACGTGCTAGCGCTTACCAGTTAGAAGCGGCTACCGTAGTTGAAAATGATGGCAATCTGGATGATTTGCGCAGCAAGCTACGAGCATGTTTGCAGGATTCAGATTTAAGGTAGAGTGCTTACATAAATATGTCTGTAGAATTCCAGCGTGCAAAAAATCCCATCACGGTTGTATCACCTTTTGAGCCTTCAGGAGATCAGCCGCGTGCAATCGCAGAGCTCGCTACTGGCGTAGAAGAGGGTTTGCGCACACAAACCCTGCTGGGCGTAACAGGCAGTGGCAAAACCTTCACTATGGCAAAGTTGATAGAGTCTGTCCAGCGACCTACTCTAATCATGGCACCCAACAAGACCTTGGCTGCACAGCTCGCTGCAGAATTGAAGGACTTCATGCCAGATGCTGCAGTAATGTACTTTGTGTCTTACTATGACTATTATCAGCCTGAAGCCTATGTGCCTCAGACTGATACCTTCATTGAGAAAGATGCAAGTATCAATGAAGAAGTCGAGAAGTTGCGTCATGCGGCAACAGCGGCGCTGCTTTCTAGGCGCGATACAGTGATTGTGGCAAGCGTGTCGTGCATCTATGGAATAGGCTCTCCACAAGACTACGCTGGAATGGCGGTCTTTTTGCGAGTAGGAGCTACCTATGAGCGCGACCAAATGATTGCTGACTTAATCGAAACGCAGTACGACCGTAATGATTTTGCGCCAGAGCGCGGAACCTTTCGTGTGCGTGGGGAAATTGTTGATATTTTTCCGCCTTATGCTGACAATCCTTATCGCGTGGAATTTTTTGGCGATGAAGTCGAGCGCCTGACAGAAGTAAATCGTCTAACAGGTGAGGTGCTGCGAGAATTCCACGAATTGCCCCTATGGCCAGCAAGTCATTATGTCACCGAGCGCAAAAAGCTGACACGTGCGATTGGCGAGATTCGCGAAGCTCTTGATTTGCGTCTGGCAGAGTTTCGTGCTGACAATAAAATATTGGAAGAGCAGCGCTTAAAGATGCGCACTGCCTATGATTTAGAGATGCTTGAGACCATGGGCTTTTGTTCGGGCATTGAAAATTATTCGCTGCATTTAGATGGGCGTGCAGTGGGGGAGCCCCCTCAGACTCTAATTGATTATTTTCCTGATGATTTCTTGATGATTATCGACGAGAGCCATGTGACCGTTCCTCAAATTCGGGGCATGTATGAAGGTGACCGCAGTCGAAAAATGACCTTGATTGAGCATGGCTTTCGCTTGCCGACGGCATTAGATAATCGTCCCTTGCGCTCAGACGAATTTGAAGGCAAGATTAACCAGATTGTCTATGTGTCTGCGACTCCAGGTGACTATGAGGTGAGCATTAGTGACCAGGTAGTTGAGCAGATTATTCGACCAACAGGACTTGTTGACCCGCGTGTTGAGGTACGTTCTAGTCAGGGGCAGATCGACGACTTGCTCGACGAGATCAAGCTTGAAATTGCAGCAGGTGGTCGCGTGTTGGTGACGACACTTACAAAAAAGATGGCAGAAGATTTAACTGACCATCTATTTGAACATGGGATAAAGGTTCGTTATCTACATTCTGACATATACACTTTTGAGCGTGTTGATATTTTGCGCGAATTGCGCCAAGGAATAATCGATGTCGTAGTGGGGATTAACTTGCTGCGCGAGGGGATTGACCTGCCAGAAGTATCGTTGGTTGCGATTTTAGATGCAGATAAAGAAGGGTTTCTGCGCAACTATCGTTCGCTGATTCAGACGATTGGACGCGCGGCACGAAATGTCAGTGGGCGCGTGTTAATGTATGCGGATCGCACAACTGATTCGATGAGCAAGGCGATTGATGAGACACAACGCCGTCGCGACTTACAGCTTGCCTATAACAAGCAACATGGCATAGAGCCGCAGACGATCCGCCGTGCGGTAGCAGACATTTCAAGCTTTATTCAAAGCGACGAAGAAGAGGGTGCTGACGTACAAGACGCTGTACGCGAATTGGCAAAACTGCCCAAAGAAGATGGCTTGCGCATATTGGCAGCAATGGAAGAAGAGATGCATGCGGCAGCCACGGGTCTTGACTTTGAAGAAGCTGCACGTTTACGTGATCAGATAGTAAGATTGCGTACAGAACTTGAAGGAAGCGAAGAAGGCGAGATTATCTCAAATCTACGGACTGGAGTGCGCAAAGGCAGTACACATGCAAAATCTCGCAGGCGCAAACAGTTCAAGCGTTAGCATTTTTGTGCTACACTCGTACGATTGCTTTACTTAGCTAGAGTGTGCCTTGGAGTATTACACTCCATCGCGCATGCGTTATGATCAGAGAAGAGAGACGATGGAAAAAAGTACGAATACTTTAACAAAAAAGTATGGTGTTTTGATGACCTTCTGTATGGTTGTTGGAACGGTAATTGGTAGTGGAATCTTTTTTCGGAACGAAGTAATTCTTGCTGCTATTGGACACAACATGTGGTACGGAGTTGCTGCATGGGGTATTGGTGGCCTAATCACTCTTACCATTGCCTATGTGTTTTCGACCTTGGCGGTGCGCAATACAGAGCATCCAGGATTAGTGGGGCTTTCGGAAATGTTGCTTGGCAGGCGATATGGCTATTTGTTTGGCTGGTTTCTTGCGACTATCTTCTTTCCATCACTCACAGGAATCTTGGCATGGGTGGCAGCACGCTTTACCGTAGTGTTGTTTGGTTGGGACGTAGATCCATCATTTAGTGGCTATACCTATATGTTGGCGGCTTTCTACCTAATCGCAATATTTGCAATGACAACACTGAGTCCAAAACTTGCGGCACGCTTTCACGTCACTTGTACGGTAATCAAGGTGATTCCCCTTATTGTTATGGGTGTCGTAGGTACTATTCTGGGCCTTGTCAATGGCGTAACCTTTGACAATCTGAATTCCGTAGGCTTTATTGCTCCATCTGCAGCGGCAGCAGCCGAGGCAGGAGTAAGCTTTAATCCTTTCTTTGTTGCCCTTGTAGCGACAGTGTTTGCCTACATTGGCTGGGAAGCTGTCCTTAATGTTGCAGGCGAAGTAAAGAATCCAAAGAAAAATATGCCTATCGCACTTGTCGGTGGTATGTTGGTGATTATTGCTATCTATGTTGCCTATTTTGTAGGGCTCTTTGGTGCTGCTCCGCTTGAGTACATTGCAGGACCAGGAGGAGTGCGCTACGCATTTGTGAATCTGTTTAGCGAATTTGCGGGTACAGCACTCTTTGTATTTGTAATCATTTCATGTTTGGGCACACTCAACGGACTAACCATTGGTGGACAGAAGCTCTTTTATGCATTGGCCACAAAGAGAAGTGGCTTTAATCCCGATCTTTTCTCGCAGGTTGATCGTGCAACAAACATGCCTAATAACTCGGCGATTCTTTTCTTGTTCTCGGTAGTTACGTGGATGGTTATCTATGGAGCAAACTTTACTGGTTGGTATGGGGAATTCTTTTCTGATATCAGTGGGGGAAGAGTGGCAATCTTTGATATTGCAGGGTTAGTGCCCATTACTTTGAACAGCTTCCTTATTCCCGTCTTTGTTATGACCATGATTAAGCAAAAAGAACTAGGATTCTTCAACCGCTTTGTTGCTCCTGCAGCAGCAACAGCAGGCGCATGCTTCTTGATTTACGCTGCCGTATATACTCAGATGGGAGCAGCAATCTTCTACATTGCATTCTTTGCAGTGGTTATGGGGATAGGGTTGTTATACTATCGCAAAAAGACTGAGATTGAAGTTGAGAGCACGTCAGATGTCTAGACTTGGTGTCGGGTTGAAAAATCCAAATGCACACGTAGCAACAGCGAGGCAGTCCTGCGTTTAAGACATAAGAGACTTTAGAAAAATTGAAAGAGGGCGTCCAAAAATGGGCGCCCTCTTTTCGTCTTAAAGAACGAGCTTTATCGCTTGACGCGAGTGATGCCGCTACAGGTGTAGACCTTGACTCCGTTTGCCTCGATTTGGTCAAGAATGAGGTTCATGCCTACCGCATCACTTGCGATGTGTCCTGCAATAATGACGTTAATGTTGTACTTTTCTGCCATTTTGCGGTGCTTATCGCCCATGTGCATCTGCACCATAGTACTGACGCCTGCAGCACTGAGACGTTCATAGGCGTCCTCTGATCCGCTGGTTCCACCGGTCATCTCTACGACCAGTTTGCCAACGCGCGCCCTGTCACTGCCCAGCAAGATGTTTGGGCCAGCACCAATTTTTGCGGCCTGGGCGTACTCTGGTATTTCTCTAATTGCTTCTACGACCTCACCCATAGTGTCGAGAGTTTTACTCTCTAAGTGATTAGTCAAAAAGGTTGTCACCATGTTATCTGCGGGGGTATGGGTGCTCATATATGCCAAGTCCAGCAGATTGGCTGCATCAACTGCCTGATTGTGATTGACGGGCCAGATGCCGCGCTCTACTTCTTTGATGCGCTTGCCCATAATGCCTTCTGCGGCAGCAATGGGTACGCCCCACATATGCAAGATGTCTTCCTGAAGCTTCATGACTTCTGCAAGACCAGTCAATGCCTTGCCTTCGGGGTGATGAGACATGACTAAGTCAATAGGCTCACCTTTTTCGCGCAGCCTATCAGCTAGCATGACTTCGCCGACCTCCATGTCAACACCTGCGATAAGTCCGCGGATCTCACGATCTGGATCGCCCGCAAGGATACGCGCATCGCTGTAGGGGTTAGTCAGTCTTTCCTGGTCGAAGTCAACTTTCTTTTCGTCTGACAGGGCATCAAATTCTTCCTGTGCCAGGCGCAGAGTGCGCTTAACAGCATCTGCACTGCGCGGATCATTTTCCTTGCCCAGTTCAACAGCCAAGGTATGTATTTCTTTAAGCTTCATAGTGGCCTTTCTTGCATTTCGAAGGTTCACAACACGATGTTTTGTCTTTGCCTACTATACCATCTCTGTCGCACAAAGTGCTTTCAGGATGTGGCGAGATGGGCAGATTTTTAATCAAAAGAGAGGTTTGTGCTGCTAGGAGCGATAAAAAATGTAGCGAAGTGGTTAAAAATGTGATGAATTTATGTTGTGAGCCTGTGCGATGTCTAGTAAACTTAAACGTGGTATGTTTGTCGTACTTAACCTAATGCATGTATGAACAGGCATATCATGTAGGCAGTAATGATCTACGATATGGGGAAAAGAAATGAAACTGATTCGTGCAATTGTAGACGCTTTTAAGAATAAGCGTACCCGCGCACGCGCAATCATCTGGACAGGTACAGTAGCTACTGGTCTGATGCTTGTAATTGCAATCGCGGTTGCAGTAACAACAACCTATTGGTTCTGTGCTGCAGTATGTCACTATCCACAGGCAGATACCGTAAGTTCTTATGACAACTCAACGCATACAGGAGTAGCCTGTATCGCATGTCATAAGCAGCCCGGTGGCAATCCTATTGACTTTATCATCTTTAAAGCAGGGGCTATGACTTCGCTGCCAAAGACGATAATGGGAACAGTAGAGATGCCCATTAATGCAACCAGCTGGGTAGCGATGGATCCTAAGGAATTACCTAGCAAGTACTGTACGCAGTGTCACCGGTTGGAGAATCGCGAAACACTCACCAGCCCGGGCATCATCATGGATCATGCCGCACACACTGATTTGTACATCACTTGTACTGCATGTCACAACCGTGTAGGACACAATGAGCTTATAAATGACTGGCAGCCAATCTGGCCAGCATATCCTCCCGAACTGCACGATTCACAATTCCACGACTGCTTTATGCTGATGACAGCCTGCTATCGCTGTCACCGCTTTGAAGAAGACGATGGTCAGCGTGTAACCACTCCGTATCCTATTGGCGAGTTTCCTGGTGCAACAGGCGAGTGCTACATTTGTCACACTGACAACTTTGAACTGGTGCCAGATAACCACAATGTACCTCGCTTTGTCGAAGACATTCATGGACCATGGTACATAGATATTGTTGAATCCATTGATAATTTTATCGCTGGGCCACTTGATACCTATAACGACATGACGGGACGTACCGACCCTTATTCAATGGCGCTTGATCAGGTACCTTCTGTTCGTGCAGTTAACTACTGCTATACCTGTCATACGACGCGTTTCTGTGATGACTGTCACGGTGGACTTCCAATGCCTCACCCAGATGGCTATTTGCTGCAACCGCACATTGATGATGCTACCAACTATCCAGATTCATGTGAAATCTGTCATACGATATCACCAGTGAACAATACTCCTGCTGCCGCAGGTGATTTGGCAGGCACAAGCGCTGGAGACACTTGTAGTGCCTGTCACCACAGAGAGGAATATATCACTGGCTGGGAATTCGACCCACGGGTAAACTGGGAATGGATTCAACATGCTGATGCCGCACGTGAAGTCGGTGGCGATTCATGTACCAGATGTCACGCGGACATACAATGGTGTGAAACCTGTCACGTAAACTTTGATCGCGATGAACTTGCTCGCTGGCAAGCGCGGGGTAATCCGAGCGACTAAAGGATTTGCGCAATAGATTTAAAGAAGGCTGTATTCGGGAGGGAGTACAGCCTTCTTTAGTGCGTGCTTAGTATGGGCTAACAGCTGCGCTTCTTTGACAGTGTTAAAGAATATGAGGATGGTGCCATGCTATACTCGATAGTGGAATAGAAAGGACTAACGTGGGTCGCATTCTTGATGTAAATCGTGTGTTATTGAAAATATCTGGCGAAGCTTTAATGGGGGATCGAGGTTATGGTATTGATCCTGCAGTCATTGCGTCGCTTGCACAACAATTGCGCGATGTTGTTGTCAACTATGAGTTAGCGATTGTAGTGGGTGGTGGAAATATTTTCCGCGGACTTGCAGCGAGCGCTAACGGAATGGATCGTGCTGCAGCCGACTATATGGGGATGCTTGCAACAGTAATGAATGCGGTTGCTTTGCATGATGGATTAATGCGTGCAGGTATCGATTCGCGTGTGATGAGTGCTATCAGTATCCAAGAAGTTGCTGAACCCTATATTCGCGGACGTGCAGTCAGGCATTTGGAAAAGGACCGCGTTGTGATCTTTGCTGCGGGTACAGGTAATCCTTACTTTACAACAGATACAACGGCAGCACTGCGTGCACTAGAGATTGATGCAGATTGCGTAATGAAGGCTACACGAGTTGATGGGGTTTATGATAAGGACCCAAAGAAGCATGATGATGCCGTGCGCTACGATCACTTAAGCTACATTGATGTATTAAGCAAAGGATTGAACGTCATGGACTCGACAGCGATTTCACTGTGCATGGACAATGATTTGCCAATCCTTGTCTTCAATATGGAGACTGAGGGCAACATCAAGCGTGCGTTGGCAGGCGAAGATGTCGGAACCTTGGTTCAGGGCGAATAGAGGCGCAAATAGAAGCAAGTTGCAGCTTGCAGTGATGAATAACGTCTTGTAAATGCTGTGATGATTATGCAATATAAGAGTCAGATCTGAGAGGAAGTCAATCGTGATACCAGAGATTCTAGATCATGCAAAAACTACAATGGAAAAGACCCAGAGCTCGCTCGCACAAGAATTCGCGGGAGTACGTACAGGGCGTGCCACAGGAGCCATCTTTGACAGAGTTGTGGTTGATGCTTATGGGTCCGAAATGCCTTTGAACCAGTTAGCGAATGTAAAAACTCCTGATGCACAAACTGTTGTTATTGAGCCGTGGGACAAGACGACACTTGGTGCGATTGAGCGTGCAATCCTGCAATCAGATCTGGGACTTTCACCCAATAACGATGGCATCTTAATTCGTATTCCGTTCCCGCCCCTAACTGAAGAGCGCCGTGCAGAATTATTCAAATTATGCAAAGGCTATGCAGAGGACGCAAAGATTGCAATTCGTAATATTCGTCGTGATGCTAATCAAAAAATTGATCGCCTGAAGACCAGTAAAGAAATTGGCGAAGATGAAGCGTTTACCGCACAAGACGAAGTCCAGAAAATTACTGATACTGCGATAAAGAAAATCGACGATGCACTTGCCGTCAAAGAAAAAGACATAATGGAGATATAGTCAGCTGCGATGTTGCTGGACTGTGCTGAGTCTGCGGGCTTGCACAGGGTAACCTAAATATGGAACTAAGCCAACGACAATTAGACTGGTTTGCTGCTGATAGTGCGCGCATGAAACTTGCCGACCTAGATGCAGGGGTATTGCCACGCCATCTTGCCATCATTATGGACGGTAATGGACGTTGGGCAAAAAAGCAGGGCAAGCCACGTCTCTTTGGGCATAAGGCTGGTGTTGCAAGCGTGCGAGAGATGATCGGATCTTGCGTGCAGCTAGGTATTGCCTATTTAACAATCTATTCTTTTTCTAGTGAGAATTGGAGCCGTCCAAAAGACGAAGTTAGTGGCATCATGAAATTGTTCGTTGAGGTTTTGTCGCGTGAAGTCGTCAACCTAAACGCACAAAATGTTCGTGTAAAACTAATCGGCGATGTTGATGATTTGCCTGCGGGCACAAAGGATGCCTTTGCTCACTGCGTGCAAAGCACTGCGACAAATACGGGACTTACCCTGGTTGTTGCCCTAAACTATGGCGCACGTCAAGACATTTGTCAGGCAGTGAGAGCCATTGCAAATGATGTTGCAGATGGTGATCTGAGCCTTGAAGATGTGCAGCCAGAACTGATAAGCTCACACCTTTCCACCGCAGGTATTCCTGATCCAGATTTAATGATACGTACCAGTGGCGAGACCAGGCTATCGAACTTTTTGCTATACGAAACAGCTTATACAGAACTCTATTTTACTGACATATTGTGGCCAGACTTTGACAGGGAAGCCCTGCTTGACGCCTTGATTGACTATCGAGATCGCGAGCGTCGCTATGGTGGGCTCTAGAATAGAAATATGAAAATGACAGAATCTATCAAATCAGCATCCCTTAAGCCAACAAAAGGACAACCAGCTGGCATAAAGAAAGCTTCGCTAATTCAGCGCATTATTACAGGAGCAATTTTTGTAGCTGTTGTGCTGAGCTGTATTGTTGCAGGTAATACCTTTATGTTGCTGCCGCTCTTACTCATACTGTTTGCAGTATTGGGAACTTATGAGTTTTATCGTATTGTTGATCCTGACATGCCAAAAATACCTATGTATATTGGCATGATTTTTGCAGCAACAATGCCCTTGTCGATTTCGATTGCCAGCCTTGCACATGATGACTTTTATCCTATTTTAGGAACGGGCGATTTACGTGCCGTGATTGCCTTGTTTTATGTGTCGATTGTCGCCCTTGCTTTCTACATGGTCTGGGTGGCAGTAAATCCGCAGTCACATGCAAAGGACGCTGCCATTAGCCTTTTTGGTGGTCTATATTTGGGCATTCCCTTGGCATGCTTAATGTTGATTCGCGAGATGGATCAGGGTATTTTGCTTGCGGTTGCCATTGTCTTTAGCATATGGGCAGCAGATTCATTTGCCTATTTGGGAGGATCGCTATTTGGACGTCACAAGCTGGCTCCAAAGATTTCTCCTAAGAAGTCATGGGAGGGACTTATTGCAGGCATCATTGGCGCAGTTATCTTTTGGTACATTGTACCCTTTGTATTTGCGGGCAGCGCATCATGGTTGGCAGCGGTAATAGTGGGTGTAATAGTGTCCGTTGCAGCCCTTTTAGGAGATTTGTTTCAGTCGCGCATCAAGCGTGAGGCTGGGGTGAAAGATTCGGGAAGACTGCTGCCAGGCCATGGTGGCATATTGGACAGGATTGACTCCTTGTTGCTAACAGCACCCATCATGTTCATTGTGCTATCAACTATAGGTGTCGCACTAGGATTATTGGGCTCATAGGCATGAAAAAGCGCATATTGATATTGGGGTCTACAGGGTCAATTGGCACACAGGCTCTTGAAGTTGCAGCGACGCATAGTGACAAACTGCAGGTTGTAGGACTTGCTGCTCATTCATCATCAGGCACGCTGAACACACAAGCACAGCAGTTTGGACTTGATGACAGCGCGTGTTGCTTGACAGCGCGTGATGGTATGGACGCGCTGATTAGCTTAATTGAGGCAACGCAGCCTGACATTGTACTGAATGCACTGGTTGGGTCTGCTGGGTTGCGCGCAACGGTGACAACCCTACAGGCGGGACTGACGCTTGCCCTTGCGAATAAGGAATCACTGATAGTGGGCGGCGAGCTGGTGACAGAGCTTGCAACACAAAATCAGATGCTGCCCGTAGACTCTGAACACTCGGCAATATTTCAATGCTTGCAGTCAGGGAACAGTGCAGCACTCAAAGCCATATGGCTTACTGCGTCTGGTGGACCTTTTCGTGGCAAGACGCGAGAACAGTTGGCAGATGTGCGAGCGGCAGATGCGCTTGCTCATCCTACATGGAGCATGGGACCAAAAATCACGGTTGATTCTGCAACGCTCATGAATAAGGGACTCGAGGTCATTGAGGCTCATCATCTATTTGGGACATCTTATGATGACATCACGGTATTGCTGCAACCGCGCAGCTTGATTCATTCAATGGTTGAATTTGTTGACGGTTCCACAATTGGACATTTGGGGATTGCCGACATGCGCGTGCCCATCCAGTATGCTTTTTCTTATCCTGAGCGCTGGCCCGCAGTTGCAGACTTGAGTGTTGACTATCGCGAATTGGCAGGGCTTGAACTGGGTGCACCAGATACGGATACCTTTGGTTGCCTGCGCCTGGCATTTCAGGCAGGTAGGAGTGGTGGAACTGCTCCTTGCATCCTCAATGCTGCCAACGAGGTTGCCGTCGCAGCATTCCTGAAAGACCAGATTGTCTTTTTGGACATAGAAGCCTGTGTTGCAAATGCATTGGATCATTTTGCAAGCAAAATCCTTCCTCTTGAATCAATCGAGCAGGTTGAAGAACTCGACGCACAAGTTCGCAGCTTCGTTGACAGTATCGTGTAACTTCTGCCTTACGGCATCTTTACGTGCAGGATGAATGACGTATAATTCATCACTATGTTTGGAGCAGATACTTTACCTGGATTCCTTCCGAGTCTTTTTTGGGGGATTATTACAATTTCTATTCTGGTCTTTGTCCACGAGGCGGGACATGCTTTAGCTGCGCGCGCCTTGGGATTGAAGGTCACTGAGTTTTTTATTGGGCTACCAGGACCCAAGATTTCATTCAAAATTGGTGAGACCAGATACGGTGTTACTGCGATTCCTTTTGGCGGATACGTACGTATTCCTGCACTGGAAGGCTCTGGCCCTGCTGCAGAACTGGGCCTGATGAGCGACGAAGAGCGTGCAGAATTGGGCGATATTCCTATGTGGAAGCGCATCGTTGTCCTTTCTGCAGGTATCGTCACTAATCTCGTAGTTGCTATTGTTATTTTGACAATCTTGCTTAGTACTGCTGGACTACCAACTGACCAGGGCTATGTGAGCCCTGTTTCAGGCGGACCAGCTGCTGCAGCAGGATTGCCCGACCAGGCACGCGTTCTATCCATTGACGGTGTTCCCGTTGAGACCTTTGGCGAACTGGCTGATTTTGTTCAGACACAAGATGCAGGAGACACCGTCACCGTTGTCTATCAGGTAGATGGTGGCGAGTCACAATCTCTCGATATTGTGCTTGCAGAACGTCCCAGCGAGCCTGATGTTCCCGCAATAGATGATCCAGATGCTGCAAACACTGGTGGTGATGTGGATGCTAATCAGGATGTTGATACTGCCGCTCCTGTTTCTCCGCATGACAATTTGCCACCTGTGTACATGGGTGTTGCTCCATATATGATTTTTCAGCCTCTCCCAATAGGTGATTCGTTTATGCATGCCATCAGGCATATCGGGTTGATTGCAGAAGCCATTAGCAGGCTGTTCAATCCAGCGACTTTCCAAGAAGTAGTCGATCAGTCAGCAAGCATTATTGGAATGTCAGTAATGTCTGCTCAGGCTGCACAGACAGGCATTATGAACTATGCCTTTTTAGTAGCATCAATATCCATATCACTGGGTCTGATGAATTTGCTGCCAATTCCGCCCTTGGATGGGGGAAAGATTGTACTTGAGCTTATACAAAAGGCGATGCGCAGACCCGTGCCGCAATCGATTCAAGTGGGGCTTTCGATGTTTGGCATTTGCTTGCTGCTAGTGTTCATGTTCTATGTAATGTTTCAAGATGTTCTGCGATTAGCGGGGTAGTGTCATGACGCGACAGATTTCCATTGGTGGTGTGGCCGTAGGTGGTGATGCCCCGATTCGTGTTCAAAGCATGCTCTCGACTGACACGGGTGACTTTGATGCAAGTATTGCGCAGGCGCGCTTGTTGGCAGATGCGGGTTGCGAGATTTTGCGGGCTGCCATTCCGTGTGCTGACGTATTGAATAGTTACGGCAGATTGTGCGAGACAAGTCCCATTCCCGTAGTTGCCGACATTCACTTTGACTATCAGTTGGCACTAGAAGCGGTGCGACGTGGTGCGCCAAAATTACGCATTAATCCAGGCAATATTGGCGACTGGAGCCGCGTGGATGCGATTATTGATGCGGCTGGGCAAGCAGGTATTCCAATTCGCATTGGCGTTAATGCAGGCTCACTAGCAATAGACTACCAAGAGCGCAATGATTTAAGCCTTGCAGAAAAACTGGTAGCCAGCGCGATGGAGTACGTCCAGTATTTTGAGGCGCGTGATTTTCGTGACATCGCACTTTCTGTAAAGGCATCCAGTGTACCTGTAACTATTGACGCCTATCGCAGACTGACAAAAATGACTGACTGTCCTTTGCACATTGGAGTAACAGAGGCGGGAACTGCTTTTAGTGGCACTATTAAGTCTGCAGTGGGCTGCGGTACGTTGCTTGCTGATGGCATAGGTGATACTTTACGCGTGTCTTTGACAGCAGATCCTGCTGAAGAGGTCAAGGCTGCCTGGGAAATCCTCGCAGCACTTGATATTAGGCGCAGAAATCCTGAACTAGTCAGCTGTCCCACCTGTGGGCGCTGCCGCGTTGACCTGATTCCAATTGCCACAGAAGTTGAGCGTAGATTATTGCAGTTGTCAGCAACTAATCCAGACAAATATCGCGGCTTGAAGGTTGCAGTGATGGGATGCGAGGTAAATGGACCAGGAGAAGCGCGCGAGGCTGACTTTGGCATTGCCTGTGGCAAAGGTATGGGACTGGTTTTTGCGTCGGGAGAAGTATTAGATAGAGCAGATGAGATCGATCTGATCGATACACTATTTACGCATATAGAACGCGCATAGGGGGCTGAGCTATGACCATCCATAACAGTGTGACTGACCTGATTGGACACACTCCGCTCCTTGCGCTTAATGCATATGGGGCAGATGCAGATATTCATGCTGAAATTGTCGCAAAGCTTGAGACATTCAATCCGACAAACAGTGTAAAAGATCGTGCTGCATGGGCAATGATCCGTGCCGCAGAACAGGCGGGACAGCTAAATCCAGACAGTGTGATAATTGAGCCAACCAGTGGCAACACAGGCATTGGTCTTGCAGCGATTGCCGCGTCTCGCGGCTATCGAATTATTCTGACGATGCCTGAAACGATGAGCCTTGAACGCCGTGCATTACTTGCAGCTTTTGGTGCAGAGCTGGTGTTGACGCCAAAAGAAGCAGGTATGCAGGGAGCACTTGACGCAGCACAGCAGCTGGCAGCACAAACACCAAATAGTTTTGTGCCGGGGCAGTTTAACAATCCAGCTAATCCGCAGATGCACTATCACAGCACGGGGCCAGAGGTTTGGCATGATTGTGGTGGTGTGGTTGACTACTTTGTGGCAGGTGTTGGTACAGGTGGTACTTTGACTGGTGCGGGACGCTATCTGAAAGAGCAAAATTCCAACATACGTATTATTGCAGTAGAACCTGCAGATTCCCCTATTCTGTCTGCAGGCTCAAAAGGTTCACACGGCATCCAGGGGATTGGCGCAGGATTTGTGCCAGAGGTGTTAGATACTGCAATCTATGATGAGGTTATTACCGTTGAACTTGAGGATGCCTATAGTACGGTGCATCAGCTAGTGCGAACAGAGGGCGTACTAGCAGGCATTTCTTCTGGTGCAGCACTGTGGGCAGCAACGCAGGTCGCGCGTCGCGCAGATGTTGCGAACAAGCGAATTGTTATCGTGTTGCCTGATAGTGGTGAACGGTATCTATCCACACCACTATTTGAAAGCCCCTAATGTTCAATCTCGGCGTCGAATCACACAACTCGATCGGGACACGTAGGTTACAACACAAACGGAGTGAGACAATGTCGCAAGGTAGGTATTGCGAACGGAGCACAGTGAAGTCGAAAGACAACACTTACCGTTCTGAACATGCAATCCGCCTTGACCTTGAGCACTAGGGGCATCTTTGCTATTTGTTTGGATTTGGGGATTGGTTTGAAAAAGCGGGCTTTGATAGCAATGAGTGGGGGAGTTGATAGCTCGGTGACCGCACTGTTGATGCAGCGTGCGGGGTACGACTGCATGGGTGTTCACATGTTACTGCACGGTGATGTATGTCCAGATATCATTCCTGAGCAAAGCGAAGGATCTTGCATGTCACCACTGAAGGCATCATGCGAGATTTTGCCCCCAAGCTCTGAAGCACAAGCAGCTGCCAACATTGCTCGGCAGCTTGAAATTCCCTTTTACAAGTATGATCTACGTACACGTTTTTCTCACCAAGTAATCGAGCCATTTATACAAGGTTATGCATCGGGTGAAACTCCTAACCCCTGCATTGTCTGCAATAGGCAATTGAAGTTTGGTGCGCTACTTGAAATTGCAGATGAGCTGGACTGCGATGTTCTTGCAACAGGCCACTATGCTTGTATTAACTATAGCGAGAACTATAGTCGCTGGGTTGTGCAAAGTGCAGTGGATAGTCGTAAAGATCAGAGTTATGTGCTGTACACCTTATCGCAAGAACAGTTATCTCGCATCAAGCTGCCATTAGGCGATTATCACAAGTCTGAGATTCGCCTGCTTGCTGCAGATGCTGGTTTTTCCAATGCAGAAAAAGCTGAGAGCCAGGATATTTGCTTTGTGCCAGATGGGGATTATGCTGGCTATATCGAACGCACACGTGTGGCAGGCGGCCAGGAACTTCCTGTTCCTGGCGATATGCTTGATGTAAATGGTCGGGCTGTTGGACAGCATAAGGGGCTGATTTATTACACAATTGGCCAACGTAAGGGATTGGGTGCGCATGGCAGACCAGTCTTTGTACAGTCAATTGATGCTGTGGCAAATACCGTTACGATTGGTGATGACGAACAGGGCTTGCTGCATACAGATTTTCTGGTGCGTGACCTAAACTGGATAGCTCTGCCAATAGCGCCCACACAGCCCATGAAGTGTCATGTTAAAGTGGGCTACAAGCACGCCAAGCATGCAGGAACAATCCAGTGTGTGCAACATCAAAGTGCAGAGTACGTTCAGGTATGCTTTGACGTCGCACAACGAGCAATCACTCCTGGACAGGCCGCAGTGTTCTTTGACAGTGCAGGTACTGTGCTAGGCGGTGGTACTATAGACCGCGTGCTGACAGATAGAGAGGATAGATAGGTGCCAGGGCTGGGAGTTGTTGTCAATGCGCTTGCCATTGTACTGGGTTCATAAATTGGACTTGCGGTTGGCAGGCTGGTTAAAAAGCGCATGCGCGAGAGCATCATCCAGGTCCAGGGACTTGCTGTCATTGCCATTGGCATGATGGGCTCCATTGCTGCATTAACTGCCTTGTCGCAGGCACCAGGAATGCTGGGGCGTTATTCGATTATCGTTTTTGTCGCGGCGCTTATCATTGGTACCTTGATTGGCGAGATTTTGGCACTTGAAACGCGCCTGAAGTACATGGGTAAAGCTTTGCAGCGACGTCTTCAGTCGGACAGGTTAGATGTTGGTGAAAGCAACAGTCAGAAAAAAGGCCAGAAAAGTGGCCATAAAAATGGCAGCAATAAGTTTGTCCAGGGATTTATGACAGCGACCCTGGTGTATTGTGTAGGAGCAATGGCAATCCTAGGTTCAATTCAAGATGGGTTAGGGAATCCCGACACCCTTTTTATTAAGTCGCTACTTGATGGCACCATTTCGATCTTTCTTGCAGCGACGCTGGGTATGGGTGTGATGTTTTCTGCGGTGCCTGTGCTGATTCTGCAGGGCTTTATTGCACTGCTTGCTTTTGCGATTGGCGACGTCATTCCTATGCTTGCCATTAACGGTATTGCTGCAGTAGGTGGTGTGCTGATTGTAGGCATTGGCCTGAACCTAACGGCAGGTCTGAAGCTGCGCATTGGCAACATGGTGCCAGCAGTATTTGTTGCCATGGCAGTATTCTGGCTCCTTGCAGGAATTGCACCCGTTTAACTGCAATCAATCTTTGAAAACAGCAGGGCGCCGTCCATAGGACAGCATCGTCCATTCTTGAGGTAGTCCTGCTACCTAAGAATAGCGATAATCTTTCTCTATGTGTCTTCGTTTCAGTAAGATGACTACTGAAATACAAAATTGGTATACACTATGTACGCTATGAATAATGCTGCAATTGGGATATTTGACTCAGGGCTGGGAGGCTTGACTGTCGCGCGAGAAATCGCAGGCTTGCTGTCCGCTGAATCACTAATATATGTAGGAGATCAGGCTCGCTGCCCCTATGGTTCGCGTGATGCAGACCAGGTGCGCGAATACGTACAGCAAATTACAGACTTCCTTGTCAGTCAGCAGGTCAAAATGATAGTGATTGCCTGCAATACGGCGACTGCCTGTGGCTTGCAGGCGGCCAGACAGCGTGCTGATATTCCTGTTGTTGGCGTTATTGATGCGGGAGCGCGCGCCGCACTCGCTGCAAGCAAGTCAGGCAACATTGCTGTTATTGGGACAGAGCGCACAGTTAACTCAGATGCGTATCCTCATGCAGTTGCTCGCATCAACAGTAGCGCACAAGTTGTAGCTTCTGCCACACCAGAATTGGCAGGAATTGTAGAATCTGGTCTTGAAGATCAGATGATGCATCAGACGTCAGATGGTGGCGAATACTATCATTTGGCAGAAAGCTACTTGCAGCCCCTATTTGAAGAGGGCACAAAGGACAGACCAGACACCTTGTTGCTGGGTTGTACACACTACCCTGTGCTGTCGCAAGCTCTGCAACGTGCTGCAGGCTCAGATGTTGCAATTGTGTGCGCTGGCAGCGAGGTTGCTGCTGAGGTCCAGCAGACCTTAAAGGATGGCGATCAGTTGGCAAGCAAGCAGAATCGGCCTCATCATGTCTTTTATACAACAGATGACAATATTGCAGAGTTTGACCAGTTGGGGTCAAAAATATTTGGTACAGACCTGACCGATATTAGGCACTTGCAGCTTGAAGGAGGCAAAGTGTGATAAAGCGAGCGGAAAATCGAGAGGTGCAGGCATTACGCCCGCTAACAATTGAGCGTGACATCTTGAACCACGCTGCGGGGTCATGCATGATAGCAGCAGGCGGCACACAAGTTCTGTGTGCAGCAAGCATCGAAGTGGGTGTTCCTGGCTGGCTGGCTGGCAAGGGACAGGGTTGGGTAACAGCAGAGTATTCGTTGTTGCCAGCATCGACCCATAGTCGCAGTCGTCGTGAACGTCGTGGTGCAAAAGGACGTACTCTTGAAATCGAGCGATTGATTGCGCGCTCATTACGCACTGTCGTTGATATGGGAGCTTTAGGCGAGGTCACCGTGACAGTGGATTGCGATGTTATTCAGGCAGATGGCTCAACGCGCTGTGTTGCCATTACGGGTGCCTATATTGCACTTGCAGATGCGCTTGCCCAGTGGCGTGATGCAGGCAAGATCGCACGTGTGCCACTAATGGGACAAGTAGCGGCAGTAAGTGTTGGCATGGTTGATGGCACGGTACTGCTAGATTTGGACTACAGTGAAGATTCTCGTGCAGAAGTTGATATGAATGTTGTGGGCGATGATAAAGAACGCTTTATCGAATTGCAGGGGACAGGCGAGCAACTTGCCTTTACTCGTCACCAGTTAAATGGAATGCTCAATGTTGCTCAGGCAGGCTTGGCAGAGCTACTGGCACTTCAGAAAGAGACGTTAGAATAGCATGTCGTTTATGACGCCGACCATAGTTGTTGCTACATCTAATAAAGGCAAACTCGTAGAGATCCAATCTGCAGCAGTACAGCACAGTTTGGACTATACATTTCGTGGCATCTTTGATCTGTTGCCGCAGTGGGAGTCACCCATCGAGGACGGTGACAGCTTTGAAGCGAATGCTGCCATTAAAGCGCATGCTGGCTTTAATGCACTGGGCTTGCCGACTCTCGCTGATGATTCGGGTCTTGTTGTTGACATTTTAGGTGGTGCACCAGGCGTGTATTCGTCATCGTATGGAGGAGTAGAAGGTGATGATGCGCGTAACAACGCAAAGTTACTTGCAGAACTGTCGGCCACAGAAGATCAAGCGCATCGCAGCGCACGTTTTGCTGCAACGCTTGTGCTGGTTGGTCTTGATAAGCTATTGCCTGCAGCACCCAACTACCTTGTGGCGACAGGAAGCTGTGAGGGTTCAATTGCGCATGCGGCGCAGGGCGATAAGGGCTTTGGCTATGATCCCCTGTTCTTGCCACAGCAAACGCCAGGGCGCAGCATGGCACAGTTAGATATGCAGGAAAAGAATGCAATCAGTCACCGCGGTGCAGCTCTTGAATCTCTTATGGGCTTACTGCGACAATATTGATAGAATTTGGTACGTGTGAAAACGCAAAATCGTAACCAGACGACCTATACCTAGAAGAGGATCAGCATGACCGTAGAAGTTTTGAATCAGTTTTGGATAACACTACTCTTGTTGGTTCCCTTGGTCTTAGTTGCACGTACTTTTGTTGCAGGAACCAGATATTCGCCAATCTTGTTGGTCGTTGTCTTCGGATTAAGCATGGGTTACATTTTAGTTGCAAGTGGTGTAGCGACACCAGGACTTCCTGAATTCCAGATTGTAGATCTTATTAGCAGGACTACCATCATCGCGCTGATTGCGACCTTTTTCGTAGGTGGTCAAGAGCTTCGAAAGCTTCTTCAGAAAGAGAAGGTTGAGTCCTGCAATTTCATGATTCCTTCGATGGAAGAGATTGTGGTTGGCACAACTAGCTCACAACTCTTTTTTATTGTTCGCACCTTTTTTATTCTATTAGGCATTGAATCAATATTTCGCCTGATAGTTGGCAGTGATGCAAGTATGTTCAGCAACTATTACGCGATCCTTGCCTTTATCGGTCTTACTGTTTCCATAATTCTGATCGATCCTAAAACTACCTTTAAAAATAAGCAATTGTATGTGCGCAAAGGCGTTTTCGAGAGCTTTATTATTTGCCTAATTCTGGTTGCAAGCTTCTACATTGCGGGTGTTGTTGCGCCCATCATCGCGCTACCGCAAATATTTTTTGCCATGCTAATTACTGCGGGTCTGGGGGCCGTATTTTACAAATGGACTCTTGGATCGACCATCAGATCGCTACTTTTTGCAGGTCTTCCCATCGTACTTGCGGGCAACTTCATGGTTGGCGGGTCTCGCATTATGGATGCCTTTGCGGTAAGTGAAATGAATTCTGTCTTGATGTTCGGGTTCTTTGGGCAGTTACTGTGGATGTTTGGCGGAATTGCACTGCTGATCCTTTTTGCAAAAACGGCTAACGTTCGCAATCTGGCACCCGCCCTTGCAGGTGGCCTTGCTCATGCAGGTCTTACGGGTGCATGTACTGCAGGCGACTTGGGCGAGAAAGCAGCAAACAGGGCACCTATTATGATCAACCTGCCCTTTATTGCCCATGTCTTTGTATTCTCGATTCTTGCCATAAGTGCTGCGCAGGGCGGTCTGATGATAATTCCTGCTCTTGTCGCGCTCGCTGTGGGCATTATCTTGACGGCATGGTCTTTTCGTAGCTTGCGGACCTCGAATGGCGATGACAATAAGGAAATCAAAGGCATTATGAAGTTTGCTCTGGGCTGGCAACTTACGGCAATGTTTGGCGGATTTGCTCTATTGAGTGTCTTTGGCATGTCGCTTGACTATGCGGCTGCCGGAGTCGCTTCCTCATTGTCACACTTTGGTCTTTTTGCAGCAACACAAGATGGTATGTTTGGTGCAGAAATCGCAAGTCTACTCCCCTTCATTTTTGCCATGCCTTTCTTAGTTCATCCTTTTGTGTTCTTTATGTTTGGCAAGGCAATGGACAAAAAGGGAGAAATGCCCAAAATCCCCGTGTTTGTGCTTGCAGCTATTGGTGTCATAGGTGTAGCTGTTACCCTTTTTCTAATCTAAAAGGTAACGAATTGCTGGCAGACGCATAGTATCTAAGCACTGTGCGACAATTGATGCTGTTTGGGGTGCGAATGTGCCATGGCTTGTCGTGTGCTGTGCCCTGGGCGGGACAGCATTTGCCTTACTTGAGAGCCCACAGATTCAAAAGGAGAGTAGGAATGACTTACACACCACGCTTTGGTCGCTTGCTAACTGCAATGGTTACCCCCTTTAATGACGATAATTCTCTTGATTTGCCGCGTGCGCAAGAACTAGCAAAACGTCTGATGGCTCAAGGAAATGATGGGCTAATTGTCAATGGTACAACAGGAGAGAGTCCGACCATTAGCCGCGATGAACGTTGTGAATTGTTCGAGGCTGTCATTGATGCAGTTGGACCAGATGTGCCCCTGGTTGCTAATGTAGGTGACAATTGCACAGAGGACAGCGTGCTATTTGCGCAGCGTGTTACCGCTTTGCGCAATGGCCGCATTAATGGAGTTATGGTGGTTACTCCCTATTACAATAAGCCACCACAAGAAGGAATCTATCAGCACATGCGTGCTGTAGCAGAAGCGGTTGATGTTCCTGTTGTGGTCTACAACATCCCAGGTCGCAGCGTAATGAACATCGATCCAGAGACAATAATTAGACTTGCAGACGACGTGCCCAATATTCGAGCACTCAAGCAGGCAAATGACGACATGAAGCAGCTTGAAGAAATTGTGGCAGGAACTCCTGATGATTTCGAGATTTTTGCAGGAGACGATTGCTTGACACTGCCCAACATTAGCCGTGGCGGTGTAGGAGTAATATCGACGATTGGAAACATTGCAGCAACTGCGATGAAGACGATGATAGATGCCTATGTAGCAGGCGATTTTCAGACAGCAGAGCGCTATGATCGCACATTGCGTCCCCTGCAAAACGCGTTGTTTGTGACAGCCAATCCCATACTGGTAAAGCGTGCACTGGCACTGCTTGATTTCCCTGTTGGTGGGGTGCGTTTACCGCTAATTAACGCCACTGATGAACAGAGTGCGGAACTGCTGCAGGTTATGGATGATACATTTAGGAGGCTCGATGAGCTCTAAGCCATCAGGTGAAACAAATACTGCGAGCAGTAAAAAAGGTAAAAAAAGTAAAGGGAACCAGCTGCTTCGTCAAGGCGATAGGCAGTTGGCAAAGCAAAAAGATAAGCAGTTAGCGAAAACAGGACCTGCGTCGAAGCCCAAGACAAAATCAAAGCCACGCAATAAGCAGCCGCAAAAATCAGCGCCAAAGAAGCAGCGAGAAAAAGCGCAAAGTGCTCGTCTGCGCGTGATTCCTCTAGGTGGACTTGACGGCATTGGCAAAAACATGACCGTATTTGAATACGGTGATGACATGATTGTTGTCGATGCAGGATTGATGTTTCCCAACGATCAGCAGTTGGGCATTGATTTGATTTTGCCTGATTATGCATACGTTGTTGAAAATGAACATAAGCTGCGTGGCATTGTCATTACGCATGGTCACGAAGATCACACGGGTGCTCTGCCTTGGCTGTTAAAGGACTTAAGCCGCCGGAGTGTGCCCATTATTGCAAGTAAGCTGACTTGCGGCATGATTAAGGGTAAGTTGGATGAACATGGCATAAAGAATGTTAAGTACACGGAGGTCACTGGCGACAGTGATGTTTCGTGTGGTGTTTTTGATTTGAACTTTATTCACATTAATCACTCAATTCCTGACGCGCTTGCAATTCTGATCAAGACTCCTGTTGGAGACATATTGCACACAGGCGACTTCAAGTTTGACCAAACGCCTATCGACGGCAAGGTTGCTGACTACGGTGCACTTGCTGCAGCAGGAGAGAATGGTGTTATGCTGCTGCTTTCAGACTCGACAGGTGCAGAAGTGCCCGGCGTTACTCGTAGCGAGGCAGAGGTTGGACGTACTTTGCAGGGCATTATTAAGCGTGCGCCAGGACGGGTAATCATTGCATCGTTTTCCAGTCACATTCATCGAGTACAGCAAATTTGTGATGCAGTGATCGCTGCAGGTAGAAAAATTGCGGTGACGGGGCGTAGCATGCTGCGCAATACTGAAATCGCAGGTAAATTGGGCTACTTTAATATTGATCAACACATGCTGCTTGATGCATATGATTTGCGTGATCACGCGCCAGAGGATATTGTTGTGCTGTGTACGGGCAGTCAGGGCGAGCCACTGTCTGCGTTGTCCCGCATGGCGATAGGTGAACACAGAAGCATTCGCATTGGCACTGATGATACGGTAATTTTTTCAGCAACTCCTGTTCCAGGCAATGAGCAGGCAGTGAATACCGTTATTAACCAGTTAATCAAATGTGGTGCGACTGTCTATGACAAGTCAAATGCGATGGTGCATGTCAGCGGGCATGCCGCGTCAGAAGAACTGAAGTTGCTGCTGAATATAATCAAGCCAGAATATTTCATGCCAGTTCACGGTGAGACCAGACATCTGCATGCCCATAAGAATCTTGCCCTCGAGGTAGGCATCCCGCCAGAGTATATATTTGTGCTTGAAAATGGCGATGTGCTTGAATTTGATGCAGATGGCGCATATCAAAAAGACCCTGTTCATAACGGTGTTATCTATGTTGACGGCTTAAACGTGGGCGACTTTGACAGCGTAGTTTTGCGCGACAGGCAACATTTGAGCCAAGACGGTATCGTGACAGTTGTTGCCAATGTAAGCCGCCGTCGTAAAAAAGTAGCAGGCGATGTTGAAATTATTCTACGTGGGGTAAGCGTTTCAGATGCTGATTTTTTCCAATCAGAAATTGCAGAACGCGCAGAGAAAACACTGGAGCGCAATCTGCGTGAAAATGCACCACTGCATAACGCACGTCGCTCTGTACGTGATGCTGTCTCACAATTGGTGTGGGAACGCACAAAAACACGTCCAATGATTATTCCCATTTTGATGGAAATTTAAGAGTGCGCGACAGTGTTAAGCATAGTTGTCATAGCTGATTGGACATATGCTGTCGTTATGGCGATTGTGCAGGGGATAACAGAATTTATTCCCGTGTCAAGTTCTGGACATTTGTCGATTTTGAATATGTTTTTTGACGGTGATCCGCAGGCAGCAGTCGATTTTTACTTCTTTCTGCATATTCCAACCCTGATTGCTGCTGTGGTGTACTTTCGCAATGACATTAAAGACTTTATAGTCTCTTGGATGCCAAAGAATGCTGAATCAATGCGTCCACAGCGCCGCACGACTATCTTTCTGATTATTAGTATGCTGGTAACAGGTCCCATGGGATTATTGCTCTCGGGCTATCTGGCACAGTTCTCTAGCAATTTGCTAATACTGGGTTCAATGTTTGTGGTGACGGCAGCCATGTTGATTTCCTCAGAATATGTGCTTGCAAAGCTTAATTTGCGGCGGACAATGGACAAGCTCACTTTGGGGCGTGCTGCCTTTATTGGATTTATTCAAGGACTTGCAGTGATTCCAGGAATTTCACGCAGTGGTGCGACTATTGCTGCGGGATTGTGGATGGGACTGTCCAGACCACAGGCAACACGTTATAGCTTTCTGCTGACGATTCCCATTATCGTGGCAGGATCTGTGCGCGATGTGGCGCGGATGTTGCAGGGAACCTTGATATTGCCTAGCTTTTGGATATCGGCAGTGAGTTTTGTGATTGCGGGCGTGCTGGGTTATCTGACTATTGCATGGATGATTAGACTTGTGTCAAAGACTAGTCTGAATTACTTTGCGCTATATGCTGCTTTACTGGGAGTAGTACTTGCAGCGCTTTACTTTGTCGGTTTTTAGTAGGGAAGGTACGAGGAAAATACGCTAGTGTCAGCGAAGAAGAAAACAGCAGGTTCAACAGCGCGTTCTAAGGCCACAAAGACAGGTTCGCGCAAAAACGATGCAAAGACAGGTTCGCGCAAATCAGCGGCAAGTCGTGCAAAAAATACACCTGAACGTGAACCCCTTATTGATGAGCGCGCACTGTCAGACATTTGGGGCATTGTTTTACTGGCATTAGGTATTGCACTTGCACTTGCCGTAATCTTGCCACAGACAGGTGTTGTTGCGGAATTCATTGCACTGGGATTGGGCTTCGTCATAGGCATTGGACGCTTTGCCTTTCCCTTTGTTCTTATCGTTATGGGACTAACCTTTTTCATTCCCGCACTGCGCTTTGCAGAGGCGCGTTTTGCACTGGGACTGGGGTGTTTATTGCTGTCACTCACCAGTCTTGCTGGTCTGCAAGCAGTAACGGGTACGGTAGAAACCTTTAGTTTTGACGGTCTACAGTTTTTTGGAGGCTATGTAGGTAATGCTATTGCCTGGGGACTTCATACCTTGCTGGGCACTGCCATATCGTACGTAATCTTAGGTGCAGTAGCATTAATCGGGCTGGTGATTACGGGAGTATCGCTATCAGCAGTCTTCGAGTGGATCCTTGCGCGCAGAGAGCTTGCTCTGGAAAGCCGTGCTCATCGCGAAGCAGAGCAAGCAATGCGCGAGGGTTCGCGCACGACAAAGCTCTCTGACAATACAAGCAGAAAGCGCAAGCAACCTGCATCGAATTCTTTCGAAGATCAGCCAACAAAACTACTTTCAGATAGTCCTGCAAGTGACAGTTCCACTGAAATTCTTGCAGAGGGAACTTTTGATGATGCCTATGATGACTGTCAGGGCGGACATGCGGCAGACAATACTAATGATTCTGCAACGCAGGTGCTGGATGCCCGTCCCTCAGAACAGATGACACAAAACACAACAACACCTCGTGCGCAGGATGGCTTTGAGTTGCCATCCCTTGATCTACTTGTGAAAAGTGCTGCAAATGGCAGTGCAGACAGTGATGAAGCGCATGCAGAAAAGCAGGCGACCGCAGATTCTCTGGTGGATACTCTGCGCATATTTGATGTTGATTCACGCGTTGTTGACTGGATTGTAGGACCAACCGTCACCCTGTACAAGGTCGAGATTGCACGTGGTATTCGCCTAAACAAGGTCACGACGCTTGCTGATGATCTTGCACTTGCACTTGCTGCTCCGACCTTGCGTATTTTGGCACCCATTCCAGGTGAGAGTCTTGTGGGGGTAGAGGTGCCCAATGCAGATCGTAGTTCGGTGACTCTAGGTGACATTATCACGCCTGCGACATCTGCTGATAGTCCACTAACCCTGTTTATGGGCAAGGATATCACGGGTGCAAGCATTTCTCGTAATCTTGCAGGGATGCCCCATCTGCTGATTGGCGGATCAACAGGATCAGGTAAATCTGTTGCTATCAATACCATGATTATGTCTATCATCATGCGTGCGACTCCTGCAGAAGTGCGCATGATCTTAATCGATCCAAAACGTGTTGAGCTGTCTATGTTCAATGGGTTGCCGCATCTGTATGTACCTGTTGTCACCACAGCAAAAGAGGCGGCAGCTGCACTTGCATGGGCAACTCACGAAATGGACCGTCGCTTAAAGGTACTTGAAAAGGCACGAGTGCGAAATATTGGAGAGTACAACCAGCAGCTTATTGATGGAAAATTAGACGAAGGCGCAGAAGAGATGCCCTATCTGGTAATCGTTATTGACGAACTCGCAGATCTCATGATGGTTGCAGCAAAAGAAGTCGAGTCGTCCATTGTTCGCATTGCGCAGCTGGCGCGTGCGGCAGGCATTCATTTGATTGTTGCCACACAGCGTCCCGATGCCAATGTTGTAACGTCACTTATCAAGGCAAACATTACCAATAGGGTTGCGTTTAGAACGGCAACAGCAATTGATTCGCGCGTGGTGCTTGATCAGAGTGGCGCAGAGCAATTGACGGGACTTGGTGACATGCTGTTTTCAACACCAGCATGGCCACATCCAAAACGCATACAGGGCTGTTATGTTTCCGAGGGCGAGATCGATGCGGTTGTCAATGAAATAAAGAAGCAGTCCGACGCTGACTATCATGACGACATTTTGACCGCGGCAGCTTCGACTGCTGGTGGTGGTGCAGCAGGTGGTGCAAGTAGTGAGGACGATCCCTTATTGTGGGAGGCAGCAGAAATGGTAGTGTCTGCAGGCTTTGGGTCGACCTCTGGCATACAAAGACGTTTCAAAGTGGGATATTCGCGTGCAGGGCGTATCATGGATATGTTACAGTCAAAGGGGGTAGTGGGGCCACCTGATGGCTCAAAACCTCGCGAGGTCTTTATGGATGCAGAAGATTTAGCGAAAATGATGACCTCTGGTGATGATGACGACTTTGATCATGGGGGAACGAACGACGCATGACAGGCTTGGGCGACATGCTAATTGATGCCAGAAAAGAAGCTGGTTTAGGTGCCGACTGTCTGAATGGTGGTCGCAGGAGAGTTGGCCACGCATGACTAGTCTGGGCGATATGCTAATTGCTGCCAGAAAAGAAGCTGGTTTAAGCGCCCACGACATTGCGCAGCGTACGCGCATTATGCAGTCTGCGATTTATAATCTAGAAGATGACAAATTAGATGCTTTGCCTGTTGCAGGATATGTCCGCGGTTTTATTTTAAGTTACTGTAAGGTTTGCGATGCTGATCCACAGCCATTCCTTGAACAATTTGAGCGCCAATCAGGCAGTAATAGGCGCGATACTATAGGCGAAGACCTCTATTCGGGATCTGCTCAGCGCCTGGGTTCTCGTCATCCAGAGAGCGAGATAAACTGGCGCGTCATCATAGTGGTTGTCGTTATTATTGCCATAATTGTTGGCGCAATTTATCTGATGAGTCGCGATGGTACTCAGGCTGCTCAGCGCGCAACTCCCGTATCTGCTGAAGTAGCCGCAGATGATCAGCAAGATTCAGAGGATGGTGCAGTTGCAACAAATGATGCAACAGAAGATGTGCCAGAAGAGGATCGAGCCCCCTTTTCATTGAACATTCAAACAGAACCTGGGACAGCAAGCAATGTACGGATAGAAATTGATGGCAATCTGGGCTTTGACGGAGCACTGTTGGGTGGAAGCAGCAAATCGTTTTCTGACGTGCTACTGGCAGAAATTCAAATCGATACTCCTGAAAACGTTGTAGTTATGCAAAATGACACTGAGGTTCCCATTCCAGATGACGGCGAACTCACGCTAGTCTACACTGGTTCAGACGAGTAGCGTAATCAGAAAACATCTACAGAAAGCAGTAAGAATACTTCATGGATATTAAGGGCGCAGTTGCGAGATTATCTTCACGGCGTGGATGTACAGACGCGCACCCACTTCAGGTTTTAAGTCATCCAGATTCACGTCTGGCACAGCTTAGTCTGCCTATTGACTTCGACAACGAAGACGCAAGCAGCATAAAGCAGATTGTTGCTGATTTAGTTGCTGCTATGCGTGCGCAAAATGGCGTGGGACTTGCCGCTATCCAGGTGGGCATTCCTAAGCGGATGTTTGTCTATGACGACAGTGAAACGGGTACTGATGCGCGTGTCTTGATAAATCCGCGCATTGTTCAACGTTCTGAAGAGTTACTGCAAGAAGAAGAGGGCTGCTTGTCTTTTCCTGGACTGTACCGTCCTGTTGCACGTAACAGTAGCGTTGTGGTCGAAGCTTTTGATGTTGATGGTAATCCAACGACTGTGCAGGCAGAGGGCTTTCTTGCACGTGTTTTTCAGCACGAGATTGACCACTTGGATGGCATTTGTTTTGTCGAGCATCTGTCCGATCAAGATAAAAAGCTGGCATTGCGCGAATACTTTGCTTTGCCAGTAGGGTAAGGATGCGATTGATGCAGGACAGTTTTCTTACAGGGGGGACCAGCTACCGACCTTGGCACACTGATCACTCGCGAATCGAGAGACCAGGTATTATTGCGCAAAAAATGCGCATAGTGTTTATGGGTACTCCTGATTTTGCGGCACGAATCCTTCAAATGTTACTTGAATCATTAAAATTTGCAGAAGTTGCAGCAGTCTATTCGCGTCCTGATGCTATTTCAAAGCGGGGGAAGGCTGTGGTACCCAGTGCCGTAAGTAGGGTTGCGATAGAAAACAATCTTTCACTATTTCGCCCCGAAACTCTGCGCAATGAAGAAGCTCAGCAGCAATTGCGCGATTTGTGCCCAGACCTGATAGTCGTTGCGGCTTATGGCATGATATTGCCCAAAGAAGTGCTTGATATTCCGCCACGAGGCTGCGTAAATGTACATGCTTCACTACTGCCTAGATGGCGTGGAGCAGCACCCATTGAACGGGCAATTCTTGCAGGTGATATGCAAATTGGTGTCAGCATCATGCAAATGGAAGAAGGTCTGGATACAGGTCCTTACTGTGCTATTGTGAGTACTGATATCGGAGAAAAAACAGCGACAGAATTACATTGTGAGCTCGCAGATATGGGTGGGCAGTTGTTGTTTGACAATCTGCCTGCCTTGCTGGGAGACAGCGCACAGTGGACAACACAAGACGAAGTTGCAGTTACCTACGCACATAAAATTGAAAAGAGTGAACTAAGGCTATCACCAGAATTGCACACGGTAGACTTCATTAGGCGCGTACGAGCAAGCAGCGAAAGCGCACCTGCGCGTTTAAGCATTGCAGGACAGGGCGCAACAATTCTTGAGGCTGCAAGCATCATTCCCAGTACTGAGCTTTGTACTGCAATATGCAATTCCATTCCTGAACGTAGCGAGGAATGTCGAAGGCAAGGATCTTATCCGTCAGAAGAAAGCACGGTAAAAATCATTCCTGAGCGGAGTGCGCAGCATAGAGTCGAAGGATCTCAAAGAATGTGTGTAGTTCCACAAGGCACGGTGCAAATAATTAAACAACAAGGTAAGCGTCATGTGATTCTGGGCTGTGCAGATGGCAGTGTTGAACTGCTTACTGTCAAGCCAGACAACAAGCGAGCAATGTCTGCAGCAGATTGGCTGAACGGCTTTAAGGGCGTTAAGGAAGGCTTGCAGTGGGACTAAGCCAGGGACGAAAGATTGCACTAAAGGTTGTGCGACGCGTTCGCGATCGCCAGTCATATGCTGCAGAGACCATGCAAAGCGTCCTACAGCAAGTAGGTGCAAAGATGAAGGTATCACCGCGCGATAAGGCGTTTGCCACGCGCCTAAGCTTTGGCACAATTGCGACACGGGGAACACTAGATGAACTGGTGGCAGCAGAATTAAGTCGTCCTGAATCGACTCCTGACGAGGTCAAAGACGCACTGGCAATTGCTGCCTATGAACTATTTTTCGAGGGTACAGAGCCTTATGTGGTCGTAGACCAAGGCGTAGAAATGGTGCGCTTTGCTACGCAATCAAAGACATATAATGGCCTTGCGAATGCGGTACTGCGTCGCCTGTCACAACGTGCAACAGACATTTTTCCTGGCGGTAATCCTCTGACAGATGTTGTAGCGCAGGCACGTCTTTATGGTCATCCTGTATGGATGGCAGAACTGCTGCGCAGCGAATATGGCGTGCAGACAGCAGGCGACATTATGGCAGTCAATAATGAGCCGGCACCGCTCTATGTGGCACACTTACCTTTCTTGCAGTCGGAAAAGCAATCACTGGCAATACTTGATGCAGCGGGCATCAGCTGGGAAGATGCTGGTCTTGCAGGTGCGGTACTAATTCATGATCGTAGTGCGTTTTGGGCATTGCCAGCAGACCAACGTAAGTCATTTACTGCAATGGATCTTGCAGCACAGCAAGTCGTTGCTCTGTGTCAGGCCCGCCCCGATCAGTCTATTCTTGAAGTTGGCAGTGGGCGTGGCACAAAGTCACTTGCTCTTGCTGCTGCAGCACGCAAACTGGGTGGGCCTGCACGCATCACAGGTGTTGACTTGCATGACTTTAAGACAAAGCTCGCACAAAGAACTGCAGATGAATATGGTGTGCGTGAAGTTCGCTACATCACAGCAGATGTGACAAAGCATTCTGCAGCAGGCATCATGGAGCGGCAAAACGTTCATCCATCCTTTGATACTGTGCTGGTCGATGCGCCCTGTTCGGGACTTGGTACCCTGCGTCGCGCAAGTGATAAGCGCTGGAAGCTAAAGTCTGCAGACATTCCACAACTTGCACGGTTAAGCTTGCAGATGCTTAGCTGGTCGGCACAGCTTGTGGCAGATGATGGCACGCTGCTCTTTGCAACATGTACAATTAACAGGGAAGAGAACTCAGAAGTAATTGCAGCGTTTCTCAAAACGCCAACGGGACAGGGCTTTCAGGTAGAGCCTGTCCAAAAAAGTTAGCTTGCATCAGTGTTTGTAAATGACATTTGTGCAGAAGGATACTTACAGGCGTTGCCGAAGTCAAATGGACCAGACGGTCACTTTGCCGCGCGCCTAAGGAAGAGGAGAACATGAATCAGGTTAGAATCAATCAGATGGTTGCTGTTACCGAGGCTGCTGCTTTTGCCGCAGGAAAGTGGGTCGGCAGAGGTCAGAAAAAAACTGCTGATGGGGCAGCGGTGGCTGCCATGCGCGAAGTGTTAAATCAGCTACCAATCAGCGGTCGTGTTGTCATTGGCGAAGGCGAGCGCGATGAAGCTCCCATGCTGTTTATTGGTGAAGAAGTGGGCACTGGTGGCGAAGAAATCGACATTGCGGTAGATCCCGTAGAGGGTACCAATATGTGTGCCTACTCTCAGCCAAATTCGCTTGCGGTGATGGCGTGGGCACCTCGCGGTGCACTGCTGTATGCTCCCGATACTTATATGGAAAAGATTGCTGCAGGACCTGCGGCAGCAGATGTTATTGATATCGATGCGCGTCCACAAGATAATTGCCAGGCAGTTGCTGCAGCGTTGGGCATGGCAGTCGAAGACCTTACCGTCTGCTTCCTGAACCGCGAGCGCAATGCAGACAAGATCGCTGCGGTGCGTGAAGCAGGTGCACGTGTGCGCTTAATTGGTGATGGTGACATTTTTGCAGTTATTGCTACTGCTCTTGATGGCACAGGCACCGACCTGTACATGGGCAGCGGGGCAGCACCAGAAGGCGTGCTTGCCGCAACAGCTATGCGCTGTGTTGGCGGCGGCTTTCAGGGAAGGTTCCTGTTCCGCAATGACAGCGAGCGTGCTCGCGCACTTGCTACTGCAGAACTCGACATTGATGCACCCCTACAGCGCGACGATCTAGTCCGCAGTGACGAAGCCGTTTTTGTCGCAACAGGCATTACTGACGGCGAGTTGCTGCATGGCGTAGGGGATGGCAATCGCGCAAACTCAGTGATTTTTGATTGCGCGACAAAAAGCATCCGCTACATCAAAAGTATCTACTAGGACAAAAAGCAAAAGCGACAAAGACCGCTTCATAGAGTACACTTAGAGCATCATGATTGAGCAGCGCGCATATAGCAAGGCAGACTTACTGCGCGTTCCTGCACTTGAGCGGGAACGACCTGTTCGTGATAGGCTATTACCTCCCGAGATGGTGGTACGTCTGCTGCTATGGACACTCTCTGTTGCCTGCATTGTCTGCTACATTTCGATTGCTTCTTGGGCGCACGCACATACGACAGTGCCAGACATCGAAGGCATGCCAGAAGCTACGGCACTTGCGACTTTAGAGGAAGCAGGTCTTTATGCCTTTACTGCAGGGACTCGTAACTCAGCACGTCCTGCAGGAGAGGTCATCTTGCAGATACCTGCAGCTGGCGAGCGCATCAATTTAGGTGACTCTGTGTCGTTGACCCTGTCATCAGGGGTAGCAGGATTTGCGATTCCTGATGTGTTGGGCAGCTATCAGGGTGATGCACGACTCGACTTGCAGCGCTTAGGCTTGCAGGTTGAGGTACGACAATTGCAGTCAGAGGCAGCGCCTGGCACAGTGCTATTGACGACTCCTATTGCGGGTACTGCCATGCAGCCGCAAGACCCTGCCAATCCTGAAACGATAATCCTGTATGTAGCAACCCACATTGGTGGGGCAAAACTGGTAGATTATCGCCTAAACAGCCTGCGTGTTGTCATTGAGCCGCAATACACCACTACTGTTCATGGCGATATCAGTTTTGATGTTGCGCGCAGACTGGCCTCTTTGTTCGAAGCAGCAGATGCCGAAGTAACAGTCATGCGCTCAAGTACCGAGCGTGAGATTGACATTGAGACCTATGAGACACGCATCTTCGAAGCGCGTCCAGAATTACATATAATCCTGAGCATCGGAGTAACCCCTGATCAGTCAGGCATCACCGTTCGTGCACCATCAGCAGATCCAGAGACAACAGGAGCCATGGTGTTTGATGGCTTAGAGGATGCCATGAGTGATGTAAACTTTGAAGTCGCGACATTCTTTGGGTATGCAGATGATGATAAGACAGTAGAAGTGATATTGGGGAGTGTGTCCAACGTGGCAGACTTAAGTCATTTCGCAGAAACTTTTTGGCGAGATCGCATTGCACGCAGTATCTATATGTCCAGTGGTGCTCAATTTGCTGAGCTTGTGCCAGACGCCCAACTTATTGAATAGGACTAGCATAGAGGTCATATAAGATTCTTTGATGCATTTGGCAAAGTACTGTGATGAAGCAGCAAAAAATTATAGCTCTGCTACAATGGGCTTATGAACAGTACCACCTCACACAAGCTGAAGGTAGCGACGCTTAGAAAAATTGACAGCGATTATCCGTTGGTAGTTGAGGTTGCAACGCGCAATATTCCTAAGGTTCGTGCGCGCATCTCTGGTGATATTATGCAGAAATACCTTTCTGAGTGGCAGGTAGCGCTGGATGACAGGCTGCACTTAAAGCAGTGGTTGCAGATGAGAGCATTCGTGGCTATGACCTGTGGCAAATTAATCCTTTCGCTGGGCTATTTACTCCCAAAGAGCGCTGGGCAATACTTAAGGCAGAGGGCGCAGGGACTGCCAAGTGAACAATCAAGAATTAGAACATATCATTCGAGCTGCTTACAGCATTACCAATTTAAGACAATATTGTAATCATTGACTGAAGGCAGGAAGAGTACGCTTATGGACAACAAAGCGAAAGATGTCAAGAAAAGCGACCTGCAAAATGATGATAGCTTCCTAGAGACACTCACGATCAATAATCTGCTGTCGGCTGCGATTAATGTCACAGTAATTATGGTCACAGTTGCACTGATATATGTGGTTGCCGTTCCCCTTGGGGTTGGCATGGGTTCTGAATTTCTTGCGGTGTTGATTGCACCAGCAATGTATGTATATCTTGGATACAAACTTCTATCTCCTGTCCAGAAACACCTTTGGGCTTCGGTGATGGGGTCAGCTGTGGTTGCGACTGTCATTTCTGGCCTCGTGCACTTGTCAGGGCTTATCTCTATTGAAGAATGGCTCATCTTGATGCTGCCAAGCACCGTACTAGTGCCACCATTTTGTATGTATTTAGGATTGAGAATAAGAGCACGAAACAACAATAAAGGCAATTAATGAGTGCCACATTGAAGGAAAGAGAGCTTAGATGTCCAGAGGAGAATGCAAAATTCTTTTACAGAATTTAAGACGACCTACAATCAAGAGGAATAACAAGCTTGCAATTTTCATTCATGTAGTACTTTCGATGACCGGACTAGCGATATATGGCTTTTTTGTGCAGGGAGTTTTTCGTCAGGCTGCTTTTGTGCGTGAAGTGGACTATGCTGTATTCTCAGGATTTGATGTGTTCTTGACTCTTATTATCGGAACATTTCTCTATGTAGCTGCAGGTTATATGTTTTTGCAGCCCACTGAAAATGGGACAACATTATCTGTTTTTTGGCTTACCCAAATAACAGTCATCTTAGCTGTGATGATGGTAGCTAGCAGAATATTATTTCCATGGGTCGAAACTTCATCAGGTACGAGTGTTTTTGAGATTATATTGGCAATTTTTGCAGTTCCTCTACCATTGTTATTTAACACTGTGGGAGTAGGACTTGTATCTCTGCTTGAACATTTTGAAGTAACAAGGCTTATTGAAAGTTTAGCTATTCTTGCTTCATCGCTCCTTTCTCCAGGACTGCTTTGTCTTGGAGTGGCTACACTTTCCTAGACAGAAAAGATAAGGAGTTAAGAAGTAGACTAGTAACTGTCTAAGAAAGGAAGTATCGTATGACACAGCGTAGAAAACGACGGGAGTTTTCAGAAGATTTC
>WQVN01000002.1 GCA_009785795.1 Coriobacteriia bacterium | reverse complement strand
GCGCGTCTCTCTCAGCAATGACATTTCCATTTGTGTCATGTGCAAAATGTGTGGTGTTGCCAAGCGGATCAGTTAAGGTCAGTTGATTGCCAAGATAGTCGTATGTCTTTTGCCAGGTGTGACTGCGATGCGCAGAAATTCGTGAGTGGGATACCCCCCTAATCTCTCGATGCAGTCCCATCATTTTCTTAAGCAGCCCTTCTGGCTTCGATTTCTTGCCTAAAGACAAGCGGACTTACATATCCCAGTCCTCTTTGAATGCGCTTTCTATTATAGAAGACTTCAATATAGTCAAATAAATCACGTCTGACTTCAAAGATATTTAAGTAGTCTTTGCGGTAGATTCTCTCGCGCTTAGCAATAGAAATAAAACACTCTGTTGGAGCATTGTCAAAAGGACATCCAGCACGTGACATAGAGCCTTTGACATCATTTAGCTCAAGCATCTTTTGAAAGCGCTTTGAAGCATATTGGATTCCTCTGTCACTATGAAAGACTAATGCAGATTTATCTGTTATATTGCGCTTAACTAATGCATAAGAAAGTGCTCTGCACACAAGCTCTGTGTCAGCTCTTTTTGCTATCTCATATCCAACAATTTCTTTGTTGTGAAGATCAATGATGCAAGCCATATATACCCATCCCACTTTAGTCTTGATGTAGGTAATATCTCCTGCCCACTTTTCGTTAAGGCGTGATGTTTTGAAATCTTGACTGAGCAGGTTTTCCAGATAGCGGCCATTTGCCTTGCCTGATTTGGCAGGTCTGTACTTCTTGTAAGATTCTGGATACATGCCACTGGTGCGCATAATTTGTCTGACCTTGTATTCGGATAGGTAGATTTCTTCTGCTTCAAGTGCTCTTTTCATAGAGCGATACCCATATATGCGCTCATGATCTTCAAAGACTTTGCGCACTTTTGCTATAAGCTTTTCTTCCTCTGCTTGCTTTGTAAGATTGTTTTGTTGCCTTTTCCTCCACTGGTAAAAGGCTGCTTCTTTAACCCCAAGTACGTTAGCCATCTTTCGCACGCTGTGTTCAAATTTGAGGCGCTCCATTGCCTCATATCTCATGCGTGGGGTTGCGCGAAGATGACTAGGGATTTTTTTAAGATAGATTTTTCCTCTTCAAGTTCAACTATCTGTTTTTTCTGACGCTTTATCAATTTCTCAAGCTCTTTGTTTTTCTCAAGGAGTTCAACATCTGAAATGCCATTTTGTCTGGGTCTGCGTCTTTGTTCTTCGCTCCAGGTAGGCATGTCATGCTTTTTCCTGAAATCTCTTACCCAACGACATACCGTGTTGACATCAATATTGAGTTCTTCTGCCATAGACGTTGCAGATTTTCCTGACTCAATGATATGGCGAGCAGTTTGCTCTCTAAATTCCGGTGAATATTTACTTCTATTACTTGGCATTTTGATTCCTTCTTTAGTCATTGCCTACATATCAGTTTATATGCATATGACTTTTCAGGTACCCACTAACGGAATCTCGACGCATCGCAAAATGATTATATCATCAATTTCAGAGTGATGTGAAGATATTCATTTTAAAAAGTGAGAGATTCTAAACGAGCAAAGACGGTATCTACGCGAGTCAAAAACTGCTCTGGCTGACAAATCTTTGCCAGTTGTCCGGCGCTTAGCGGACAGACATCATCGGCAGCTAAAAGATCTGCAAGCGTCGATCCAGCTTGAGCGGTCTGGACGTCCTCCCAAACCTGCATAGCAGCACGCTGAACAACCTCATAGGCAGCTTCACGAGTCATTCCCGCATCTATCATTGCCAATAAGATGTGACTGCTGTAAATAAGTCCACGCGTCACATTCAAATTTGTCTGCATACGTTGCGGATACAGAACAAGACCGTCCAGCACCCAAGCAAGTTTGTTCAGCAAGTAATCAAGTGCCAAGGTTGAGTCTGCCAGCACCACACGCTCTGCGCTGGAGTGGCTGATATCACGTTCATGCCACAGAGCCACATTGTCAAAGCCTACTTGTGCATTAGCCTTCACTACACGTGCCAGGCCACATATACGTTCACTGATAATGGGATTTCGCTTGTGAGGCATTGCAGATGAACCTTTTTGTCCACTAGTGAACGGCTCTTCTGCCTCGAGCATTTCAGTTTTTTGCATAGCACGAATTTCAGTGGCAATGTCCTCTGCACTTGCAGCAACAGTTGCTAATACTGACAGTAGCTGTGCATGACGATCACGTGCCACAATTTGTGTCGATAGTGGGTCGGGCTTTAACCCGAGCTTTTTGCAAACATATTCTTCGACAAAGGGATCAATACTGCTATAACTGCCTACAGCACCTGAGATTGCTCCCACAGCAATCATCTCGCGAGCCGCCAGCAAGCGCTTCTGGGCACGATTCATCGCATATGCCCAGCGGGCAAACTTCATGCCAAAGGTCATGGGTTCTGCATGTACCCCATGTGTGCGTCCCACACAAAGCATATCGCGCGTCTCAAATGCACGACGTTTGCAGATTTCGCCTACCCGTACAACATCTTCAAGCAAAATATCAACAGCTTGTGTCAGCAAGTAGCAAAGGGCAGTATCACCCAAGTCAGAGGATGTCATGCCATAGTGAACCCACTTTGATTCTTCGCCTATATTTTCTGCAAGATTAGTGAGAAATGCAATTACATCATGGCGCAAAGTCACCTCAAGTTCTGCGATTCGTTCCACAGAAAAGTCAGCGCGCAAATGAATTAGTGCGGCTTCTTTTGCGGTAATGCCAATGTCGCCCAACTGCGCTTGCGCTTCGCACGCAAGTACTTCAATTTCACGCCAAACCTCGTATTTGTTCTGCAGGGTCCATATGTGCGCCATCTCTGGACGACTATAACGATCAATCATGTTTCAGCCAACCTCAATTTTCAAGATTTATTCACGTTTAAACACTGAAACCCCGCGGCTTCGCACGGGGTTTCAGATGAAGATTTGTACTCAATTAGTCCTTTTTCTGAATGCGTGAACGCAGGTCTTGAATGCGCTCACTTGCCTTGTCTGCAAAGCCCATACCTTCAAGGTCTTCTTTCCTGACCGGATTGAAGGTCTGATATGCAATCCCCACTGCAGGACCTACGTGAGTGCCAACCGTCGGTGCAATAGGCTCAAATGCCGCCTTGAGCTTTACCGCAGGTTGAACAACTTTCTCGAGGAACTTTTCTGCTTCTGCCTTTTCGGCGATATAGTGCACGCACAATGCTTTCAGACCGCCAGAAGCTTCTGCATCCTCAAGCATTTTATCTTTAATGGTAGCCAGCGCTTTTGAATAAGTGCGTACCTTTGCATACGTATGAACAGCACCTGTGTGTTTGTCAGGGCCTAGCACAGGAAACATCTGAAGTGCAGTTCCTAGCAGCGATTGAGCGCGTCCAATCCTGCCACCGCGACGTAAATGCTCTAGTGAGCGAGGCGCAAACAAAAAGCGGGTACATGACGTCGTATATTCTGCTGCTTGCCTGCACGTCTCAAGGTCTGCGCCCTCTTTTGCAAGTTTTGCTGCATCTAGCACAGGGTAAGCAAGACCCATGCCATTTGACTGACTATTTACAATGGCAATGCGACCAGCTGCATCATCGCGCTGTGACTCAATATGCGCCTTTGCGGTAAGTGCGCCCTCAACCGTGCCCGAAAGTCCAGCTGATACCAAAACTGCCAGCACGTCATCGCCCTTGTCCAAAGCCTCTGTAAAGACTTCAATAAAGCTTGCCGTAGTGGGCTGCGATGTCGTCGGTAGATTTTCCAGATCAAGTAAGCGCTCATAATACTCAAAGTAATCCATAGTAATCTCTGGCGTAGACACACCATCGCTTACAATAAACAGCGTACACTTCGTAATGTCATATTCGTCGATTTGTTCTTGTGTCAGCGTTACGGTTGAATCAGTGACAATCTTGACTGCCATTGCAAGGCTCCTTTACCCTCAAATACTTCTTTCGCAAGGTTCTAGTATACAGGTAATGTCCTCCGCATTTGAATTTCCGCCGCAGTTTCCCCCTGTGCGTTGCCAGGCTTTCACGCGACAGCCACGACATGCACGGCTATAAGCACACGCATCAACAGAGCACTGTCCATCAATTACCGCATCATCAAGTTGTGACAGTCGTTGCGTAGCTTCAGCAAAAGACAGTTCATATATGTTGCCCAATGTCCAATCTTGTGCAAACTGGCAGGGCATAATCCCGCCGGTAGAATTAATCGTCATATGTCCCTGCCCCACAGGGCAAGCACTGAATATCTTCAAGCGCTCCAATCCCTTTGTGATGTCCAGCCCACGCGCAGTTAAGCCACGTGCAATATAGGGAATCGTCGAAGGAATTGCCCCAATATCGTATTCAAAGTAGTTATCAGGATCAGTCAAATCATCAATAATGTAATCGCAAATCTCGCGCCATTGCTGGTTGCTAATACGCTGATCATCTGCCCCATCACTGCGCCCACTGGTTATAAGATCACATAAGTAGACCATTGAACAGTCCATTTCTTTTGCCAGCGCGATTATGTCATAAAGATAAGGATAGGTATCTTTTGATACTGCAGTCTTGATGACAACTTTGACACCAGCCTTGCGCAACTCTGTTATCGCAGCAATGATTTTGTCATAGATGCCAGGGACACCAACCATGTCATCGTGAAATTCACGTGGCCCATAAAGTGACGTCGCAATAAAACGTACCCCATTGTCTGCAAGTCGTGCGGCAGCCTCTGCATCAATAAAGGTGCAGTTAGTGCTGATTGTTGGACGCACTCCTGCTGTATTGACGCGTGCGAGAATCTCCCAGAAATTGGGATGCATCATGGGCTCACCACCAGACAGGAAAACTACAGGTACTCCTGCTTGCTCCATGCGCTCAATCATGTCATACGCCTGAGCTTCGCTTAGCTGGTCTGGCAGAGTGCGTCCATCAGCTGCCATATAACAGTGGCTGCACAGTAAATTGCAACGATTAGTAATGTTCCAAATCAATGACGAGGGTCGTCCCAGCCGTTTTGCCTCTTGAGCCTTATTCTCTGACTGACTTGCAACACCTGTAAAAAAGAGTGACCTTACATGAGCCATTAATCCACCAATCCATCATCAAAATTTATCGAATAGTGCGCACCGTTACAAAAGGGCTTATTACTTGATGCTCCACAGCGACACAGGGTCATGCGATTGCGCACTTCATACGGGTTGCCATCTGCAGAATATATGGGAATCTTTCCACGTACCCAAATCGCTCCACTTGCACCATAGTCAACATCTTCAATCAGCACAATGTTTGGTTCGCCAAAATCAGGTTCAATAATCAATTCGCTGCCATCATCAAGGGTCTTATGCATAACCAGTCTGCCAGATGGACAATTACATGCCTGCTCAGTAGCAATTTTTTGAGCTTTCTGAACAACTTGAGTCGCTTTTTCTGGATTGCGCTCACCTACATTTTCCACGGTAGCTTGCACCAAGTTCCATACACCGCCCAAACGATCGCAGAATTCTGCACCTACACAGAAACTTTGATTGTCGTGCAGAGCAATGCCATCGCCCTGGATTACTTCTGCGTCCCGCTCATACGGTTGCATTGTCGCAGTTTCATAACCATCAAAACCTATCGCAGCATGAGTTCCATCACAGTATGGCTTGTTCTTTGACTTGCCGCAGCGACACAGCATGTATTTATCTTTCAAAGGAAGTTCTTTGATCTGCCTCCACGAAACTGCTTCGCGCTGCTCATTTCGCTCAATGGTCATCACGCTTAAAGGAACATTTCCTGACACCATGTAGGGGCCATTCTCTAGGACGTCGATACGCATACTTTCACTCATGGCACACACCCTCTTCCTCTGCTTTAGGAAAAATAATAGGTATCAAATTATACGTAGTGCGTACACATGGCGGTCAAACAGCACAGCTCTTTCGTTGCCAAACGCTCACACAATCTGAACCTTCTTGTCACCCAAGATTGAAGAAGCTTGCAAAAATCAGAATACTCAGCGTGTCGGATGCATGCATATTCGAATCGCACAACTTGATGCCAGTTCTGAGCATCAAGAGCGTTCAATGCAAAGCAAAAGAGGCTGCATCAAAATGCAGCCTCTTTTCAGATCAAATGTACCGTAGCACTTGCCATATTAGGCAAGCGTTACGTTGCTTGCTTGATTTTTATTGTCACGACCAACGGTCACGTCAAATTCAACAGCAGTACCTTCGTCTAGCGTCTTGAAGCCATCCATCTGAATCTCAGAAAAGTGTACAAAGAGATCTTCGCCACCCTCTTGCTCGATGAACCCATATCCTTTGTCTGGATTGAACCACTTCACCTTACCTGTTGCCATCATTACCCACTTTCTGCCATCACTTGCGGATAGCTCTTTCTATGGTACCTGCATGCTTGCACAGCACCATAACAAACACATAGCTGTAACAGCTTCGCATAGCATACCACAAGTAACGTATCTGCACGCAATTCTGTCGAAAAGATGCCGCTAAGCGAAATGTCTGACCTTTAAAGGGAACTCCAGCGCCTGAGCGATATCTTTGCATTTTTGCATATCTTCGCTTGACAAAAAATCCACAACTGAAAGAGTAACGGTAGGTACATAGTCCTTTGCGGATCGCGCAAAAGTACATATTGCATCAAAAGCAGACATCCCAAATTCGGGATGGCACAAGCTATCATAGGTTGCTGCATCAGGTGCATTCAGACTAATGGACAACTCGTCTATAACTCCTGCCAGTTCTGGAGCAAGCGAACGTCCCTCAATTAGATCTCCCAGCCCATTCGTATTGACACGTATATGTTTCACCCCTGCACTTTCCTTTAGCCAGCGCGCAACATCCATCATAGTCTCATAGGAGCTGAAGGGCTCGCCAAATCCGCAGAATACTATTTCTGGATATGCGTCCAAGGGCTCATACTTTTTCAATGATGCGATTATCTGGTCAAAGCCTGGTTCGCAGTCAAGCCACAAGTTATCCGCATCACCAATAGACGGAAGCGTATCGCGCAGACAAAAGGTGCAGTCGCAGGGGCACTGATTTGTAATGTTTAGATACAGCGCATCTTTGTATCTATAGGCTATTGAGGGAGTTATCGTTGCTGCCAAAGCACACCGCGCAATTTCATGATTGGCACATATAGCAACAACGCAAGGACAAAGTTTGCTGCTGCCTGGAATAAGTTGCCTGGAATACTTGCCAGTGATCCCACGTCAACCAGCAGAAAAATGTATGCCGTATAGCCAACAAGCATGATGATTTCTGCGCACAATACGCCCACCGCAAACCAGGCAAAGCTGCCTCTTTTTGCGAACAGATACAGCACGTAGCCCATACTACCCTTAATGATGAAAGTGGCTGGTGCAAAAATTAGATGACCAGACGTCAAGTTTGACAAAGCGCTTCCCAGTCCTGCGGCTAAGGCAACTAGGGGATGACTAAGCAGTAGGGCACTTGCCGCAATTGAGCTGTCCCCCAGATTTAACCAGCCATCACCAAGGGGAATTCCCAAAAAGCGCGTTACAACAAAGACAACTGCAGTTAAAAGTGCTGCCGTAACAATTAACTGCACCCTAGTCTGAGGACCAGCTAATGATGGGCGTGTGAACTGCTTGGGCGCATCTTCGTCCTTTTCAATTTGATTGGTCATTCGAACAAGGCCTCCTCTTGGATAGTCTGTACTGGTTGATCTGTTGTGGACACAGGCAATGGCAATCCCAGATGCTCAAAAGCGCGATTTGTTGCCTGGCGTCCTTTTGGAGTACGTATTATGAGTCCTTTCTGCAGCAAAAAGGGTTCATACACATCCTCTATAGTATCTGCTTCTTCCCCTGTAGCATTGGCAAGCGTCGTAAGCCCCACTGGCCTGCCTAGGAACGTTTGAGCCAGAGTTTCGAGTATTTTCGTATCCATCCAGTCAAGACCTAGGCTATCGACCTCGAAGAAGCTCAAAGCTTCTGCGGCAATGTCTTCAGTAATTGCTCCTTTGTAGCGCACTTGCGCAAAGTCACGCACACGCTTGAGTAGCCGATTGGCAAGTCGCGGTGTCCCCCGGCTACGCCGTGCGATCTCAGTGGCCGCCTTGGTATCGATATCAATGTCAAAAATAGAGGCACTGCGCACTATAATGGATTCCAGTTCCTCTGGCTGATAGTAGTCCAGGCGAAAGTTTATGCCAAAGCGATCACGTAAAGGACCAGAGAGCAGCCCTGTGCGCGTTGTTGCACCAATTAGGGTAAATCGCGCTAAATCCAGCGTAATCGATCGCGCTGCTGGCCCCTTCCCAATAACAATGTCAAGAGTGAAGTCTTCCATAGCACTGTAGAGGATTTCCTCTACAACGCGCGACAGGCGGTGAATTTCGTCTATAAACAGCACGTCACCTGCCTGAAGGTTTGAAAGTATGGCTGCCAGGTCTCCTGCGCGCTCAATGGCAGGTCCTGCAGTTTGCTTAATTGCAACACCCATCTCATTTGCAACAACGGTGGCAAGCGTCGTTTTGCCCAAACCTGGCGGTCCTGAAAGTAGCACGTGGTCAAGTGGCTCATCACGCTGCTTTGCTGCTGCGATCAAAACTTCCAGATTATCCTTAACACGCTGCTGCCCCTTGTAGTCAACAAGTGCTAAAGGGCGCAAATTAATTTCAAGTTCTGATTCTGCGGAGGTTTCTGTTTGAGGTGCCACCATTCGAGCTTCAGCATTTGGCGGTGAGGTAAGGGTATCGTGCTGGGACATACCTGTTTCTTTACCCTTGTCGCTCAATGACGCATCTGCCTCCCATGTAGGTTGTAGCTTGTCGCTTATACTCATGTGCTGCCCCCCATCTTGCTTAGTGCGTACTTGAGCAGAGCTTCGCTGTCTGCATCTGAAGCAGCACCCGTAAAAGCTTCTGCAATTTCAGCTGCAGAGAAGCCCATCGAAAACAGAGCTGCCTGCGCATCAGCAAAAGCACTGTGCTCGCCAGAACCAGAAGTGCCAAAGCTACTATCGCCATTTGTACTGTCTGCACTGGTCGCCTGCTCTGCAGCGGGAAAAATTGCATCAAGCTTGCCTTTTAATTCAATAATCAGACGCTGAGCTGTCTTTTTGCCAATACCTGGCACACTGGAAAGCAGCGCAATATCTTCTGTGGCAACTGCTCCTGCAAGCATTTGCGGCTGCAAGGATGACAGCACAGCCAGAGCAACCTTTGGACCTATGCCAGACACCTCAATCAGTGCTAGAAAACTGCGTTTTTCTTCTTCATCAATAAAGCCATACAGCGAAACTTCATTTTCGCGCACATGCATATAGGAATATAACAGTAAGTCCTCGCCACGACCACCGATTAAGGACAGGGTACGAGTACTGGTCATCAGCTCATAACCAATTCCTTCTACCTCTAGATACAGACGGTCACTAGCTTTATGTGCAATTCTGCCCGCCAGAAAGGCAATCATTTGTAGCTCCTGTCTGCTCTGTCCGCGTAATCTTGATGTGTCAAATGCGTTATTGCCACCGCAAGCGCATCTGCACAGTGATCAGGCTGAGGGTCATGATCCAAATTTAAAAGTTGGCGCACCATGTAAGTAATCTGCTCTTTTTCAGCATTACCTGTTCCTACTATAGCCTGCTTAATGGTGGCTGGTGGATATTCTCCCATACTTAAGCCTTTATGTGCAGTTGCCAGAATCGCTGCTCCACGTGCCTGTCCCAGCGACAGTGCCGTTTTTGCATTCAGGCCAAAGAAGACCCCTTCAAGCGCACAACTTGTCGGCTGATAGCGCTCAATTACTGTCGTCAAATCATCAAAAATCATCGCAAGGCGTGCAGAGAGTACATCCTTTGCGTTGGTGCTGATTACACCGTATGCCACCGCCTGCATAGAATTCTTATCGGAATTGGAAATTATCGCCCAACCAGTGTGCTGCAAGCCTGGATCTATGCCTAATACCGTGCTCATGGGCGGTGCCTATTTGTCAGCACTATGCTGAAATTGCATGCCAAACTGTGCAAGGCCAGCCTCGAAAAGCAAGCCGTATCTTGTTTCTGTTCCTGCAGCAAAGGTTCGCTTGATCGATGTCGAAGTAAAGTGCACCGCTAGGGCGACTGCATCTTCTAAACTTCGCCCATTCATCAATCCTGCTACAAGGGCACTTGAAAATAAGTCGCCGCTTCCGTGATACATGCCTGGCACCATTTGACCGGCGGTGTACGTAAAACCGCCATCAGGATTGGAGCCTGCAGCTCCCATATTTGTTGCTGACTCTAAGCTCACTCCTGTCAAGACGCTTGCCGTAGCACCTGTGTTAACACATAAGGCTCGCAGTAATGCTCCGACTCTTTCTGCATCTGGATTTGCATCATACTTGCAGTCTAGCAACAAAGCTGCCTCGGTCAGGTTAGGGACAATCACGTCAGCCAAAGCACATAAGGTACGCATCTGTGCTGGATAGTCCTCAGAAAATCCAGGATAGAGCTTTCCTTCGTCTGCCATCACAGGATCGACAATAATTAAGGTATTGTCACTGCGCAATTTCCCAATGACCTGCTTAACTAGCTCAACTTGTTCGAAAGACCCTAAGTAGCCTGTATAGATCGCATCGAAATGCAGTCCCAAATCTGCCCAGTGCTGCGCTATGGGCATAATGTCTTCTGTTAGGTCGCGAAAAGTATATCCTTCAAATTCACCCGTGTGAGTCGAAAGAACTGCAGTCGGCAGCACAGAACACTCAATGCCTGCTGCAGAAAGTACAGGTAGGGCAACTGTTAGCGAACAGCGCCCTACTCCGGAAATGTCGTGTATTGCTAATACGCGCGGTGTTCGCACCTAGTCGGCTCCATAGCCAGTCAAATTTTCAACTTCTTCTGATTCGCCTTCAACATTAATGTCGATGTCGGGCAACAAGACGCTAATCCAGGTTCTGCCAGGCACCAGCAATATGGTGTCACCTCGCGGATCGGTAAAGGTCGGAGGCGTGCTTGCCGTAGCAGTCCACGTACCATCAATACGCGTGCCATCCATGAAGATAGAAGCACGTCCTTCACCACCCAGGGCTATATCGTATGTGGAACTCCCAGCAGAATCACGATACCCTGTTTGTGTGTGCTGAGCCCAAACCACAATTAGATTATTCGTAGTGATGCGCTCTTCTGTATCAAGGTCTGTTTGTTCAATTCCGTTGGTCGACCTCTCCCACAGTTCGTCCTCTGCATTCCAGCTCCAGTCCATATTGTAACTGGGAGAAAAGGGAACGTTGACATGTGTTGCACTGGTTTGAACAGCAGCAAAGCTGGGATTTTCTTCTGTCAGGCTTTGGAAGTCCAGACCGACGACTGGATCCTCTGTAACAATATCATAGCCTCGTTCCTCTGCTGCATCATAGACCATACTCAAGTTCAGATATAAGTTATGAGGGGAAAAGCGAGGATTGTCCTGATTGAATATCGTGTTACCCATAAGACCGTGCGACATATTAGTAATGCCAGCATTGTCTAACGCTGTTCTAATGGGACCGCTGCAGCCACTATATAGGAATAGCCCATTGCCAAACTGAGGAACAATCCACACGTCAGACAAACGCGCACTGCGCACTGGTCCAACACTATCAATTATTTCACTTTGATAAATGGCGTTAAAGCGTGTAATCCCACCCTCTGTTATGGTTTCGTACACGACATCTGCAGCATTAAGTCCAGACTGGGGACGTGACTGAGGCGAATTCTCAATTTTCACCGACATGGGGCGGGCTAAAATCGCTTCCTCATCGTCAGCCTCAAGTCCCGTAAGTGGCCAATAAACTGGCTCTGGTTCTAGTTCTGGTTCTTCTACGGGTGGCGGGACAACAACGACTTCTTCTGTACCCCTGCAGCCACTAAGCCCAACCAAGGCAATCATCAGTGCGCAAATAAGTGCAATCCATAGAATCGACTTTCGCGACATGGAATAGACCACTCCTTCAATCAATCGGAAATTTAGCATATTATTATAGCGTGTTAGCTATACACGGTGTTAGGCAAGCCGCAGGTGAACTTCTTTCAGTTGCTTGGTCGTTACCTCTGATGGTGCTTCTGTCATAAGGTCACTGCCACTTGCTGTCTTTGGAAATGCGATTACTTCACGAATAGAATCACATCCTGCCAAAATCATGACTAAGCGATCCAGCCCCAACGCAATGCCGCCATGTGGTGGTGCGCCATACGACAGTGCATCGAGCAAAAAGCCAAATTCTTCACGCGCCTGCTCCAATTGATGCCCCAGCTGAGCAAGTACACGCAACTGCAAATCTTCGTTATGAATGCGTAGAGTACCGCCACCAATCTCATAACCATTAAGCACGAGGTCGTAAGAATAGCTCAGCACTGCTGCTGGATCACTCTCAAGTAAATGCACATCCTCGTCAAAGGGGCGCGTAAAGGGATGATGGTTAGCCACCCAGCGATCTCCGTCTTCGTCATGCATAAACAGTGGGAAGTCAACAACCCATAGCGGATCAAAGCCCTCGCGAGGAATATCGAGCATGTCGGCAAGTTCTAGACGAATGACGCCTAGAACTTCATTTGCAACTTGCGCATCATCAGCAACGAAAAACAAAGCGTCACCAGCAGTAGCTCCTGTTGCCTTTTTCAAAGCAATCAATTCATCTGCGGTGAAGAATTTTGCAATGGGGCTTTTGATCTGCTCCATTATATCTGCTCCATCGGCAATATCAGAGGGAAATGCCATCCAGGCAAGTCCCTTGGCACCTGCAGCAATAGCTTTCTGATTTAAGACATCATATTTTGAGCGCGTCCAATCCCCTGCACCAGCAGCACAGATTGTCTTTACCGCACCACCATTTGCAGGAGCTGCAGCAAAAACCTTGAAGCTCGTTCCCATTGCCCAATCACTTATATCTTGCAGTAGCAAGTCAAAGCGCGTATCGGGACGATCAGAGCCATATGTGTCCATGGCATAAGCATGGGTAATGCGCTTCAGCGGAGATGGCAGGTCATAGTCAACGACTTTCATTACTTCTGCAAGTACGTCTTCTGTCAGATTCATAACATCGTCTTGCTCAACAAAGCTCATCTCTAGGTCAACCTGAGTAAATTCTGGCTGACGATCTGCACGTAGATCTTCATCGCGAAAGCAGCGTGCAATCTGAAAGTAGCGCTCGAGTCCACCAATCATAGTCAGCTGCTTAAATAGTTGCGGAGACTGTGGCAAAGCATAAAATTTCCCCGAAGTATGACGGGCAGGAACAATGAAGTCACGTGCGCCCTCTGGAGTTGACTTTGTCAGGATTGGCGTTTCGACCTCAACAAAGCCATGTGCAACCAAAGCACTGCGAAATTTCGCTGTCACTTGTGATCGCAATTCCAAGATGCGGGTAACCTCAGGACGACGAATATCAAGAAAGCGCCACTTCATGCGCACAGACTCATCGGTCTCGATTCCGTCCTCAATTTCAAAGGGTGGAGTCTTTGAAATATTCAATACACTTAATTCGCTCACTATGACTTCGATACTGCCTGTTGGAATGTGTGGGTTCACCGCATCTGCTGGGCGCATTCTAACCTTTCCGCGCACCTCAACGACCCATTCAGGACGTACCGCTTCTGCAAGTGCAAAGGCACTTCCACCCGACTCATCAGGATCAAAGGTCAACTGCACAATGCCCGTGCGATCACGCAAATCAATAAAAATCAGCCCACCATGATCACGACGCTTGCCTACCCAGCCAGCCAACTTAACTTCTTGTCCTGCAAGACTATCGTCGAGTTGTTGTGTCACATGCGTCCTAATTGAGTACTTGCTATCAAGCATTGTTTTCGCCTTTCTCCAAACTACATTTTTTGTGAGTGCACTGCACTCTTATTGTTCACCTTTTGTCAGCATCTTTAAGATGCTTCTATTGCTTACTTTTTGAAGTGTCTTTGGGCACTCCTACCGTTCATCTGTCGTCAGCATTTTGAAGACACTTCCCAGGGTCACAAAGCGTTCTTCCTTGGTTTCCATGTTGCGCATGGTTACACCTTTACGAGCAACTTCATCCTCGCCTAAGACTAAGACATGGCCTGCTCTGGCTCTGTCCGCCTGTTTGAACTGTGCTTTAAGAGAACGATTTTGCAAATCACTTAAAGCCGTCAGACCACGTCCGCGCAACTCCATCGCCATCGCAAGAGCTGCTTCGCGCTGCTCATCTGCTACTGCGGCCACGTACACGCACAGACTGTCATCTATTGCTATGGCAGTATCCTGTGCTTCAAGTGCAAGTACCGTACGCTCTGCCCCTATTGCAAAGCCAATACAAGGCGTCGGTTTACCGCCCAAGTCTTCAAATAGTCCATCATAGCGTCCACCACCACCAATCGCATTTTGTGAGCCCAAGCCGTGGTCAACCTGAATCTCAAACACTGTTCGTGTGTAATAGTCCAATCCGCGCACCAAGCGCGAATCAAGCTCATATTGCAGTCCTGCCTGATCCAACAAGCGGAGTACGGTATCTTGATGTGTCGCACATTCGCCACACAGCTCATCACTTAGTCGCAAAGCACGGTCCATTATTTCTCGGCATGCTTCTTTTTTGCAGTCAAAAGCACGAAGAGGATTGGTGTTGGCGCGACGCACACAGTCGTCACATAGCCCATCAGCATTGTCAGTTATAAAGGCAGCAAGCTTTATGCGATACGCAGGACGACAAACTTCATCGCCCATCGAGTTTATCAGCAAGCGCATTGATGCGGGCTTCAATCCCAATGTCGTAAAATAGTCCCACAGCATCATAATCATCTCGGCATCTGCAAGTGCAGAGTCTAGACCTAAGCCCTCAGCACCTATTTGATAGAACTGACGTTGACGTCCTTTCTGTGGACGCTCAAAGCGAAACATGGGACCTGCATAGAATAGCTTGGCATGTGCACTGTTGGCCGTTAAGCCTGCCTGAATAGCAGCGCGCACTACTCCTGCTGTGTTTTCAGGACGCAGAGTGATTGATCTGCCGCCACGATCTTCAAAGGTATACATTTCCTTGCCCACAACATCAGTTGCTTCGCCAATGCCACGAGTAAAAACTTCCGTATTTTCAAAAATTGGAGTATAGATTGAAGTATAGCCATAACGAGTAAAAACCTCGCGAGCAGTGGACTGTAAAGTATCCCAACTGCGCGCACTGTCACCCAGCAAGTCTGCCGTACCCTTAGGGGCAGCATACGTTTGAGTCATTACACCTGCCTCCTTACGACAAGGGAAGTGGAGCTGTCTTGCGATCGCGCATTATCACACGTTCTAAGTTGCGCAACATCAGCGTATGCTTTAAGTCGTGCTTTGCCAAAGGCTTTACCATTATGGCAGGGATTCCTAAAATCGCCGAGCCCAACACATCAGTAAATAACTGGTCGCCAATCATAATGGTGTCACGCCTACGGCCGCCTGCTCGCTGCAGCGCCAGAAAAAACGCTGGAGGTAGTGGCTTTACTGCCTTTGAAACCAATTTCATATTGAGTTCTGCCGCGGCAGTATGAACACGCTCATGCCAATTATTTGACAACAGGCACACTTTCAAGTCTGCATCATACAGCGATTGCACCCAATCCATTACCTCTGGGCTAAAAACGCTTGTATCGCGTGGCAGCAAGGTATTATCCAGATCAATCAACACACAGGTTCTGCTCTGCTTTTTCAGCCATGCAGGATCAATATCTAACACACTGTCAACATAGTATTTAGGAAAAGCCATTGTTGTCGTTACCTGCCTGCTCACTACTGTCCAAAAACTTCACGCGATAGCTGACGTGCTTCCTCAAACTCTGCCGTATTACTCGCAAAAGTCTGAGACCCATCTTGACCAGTCAGCACAAAATAAATATAACTCGTATCTGCAGGATGCAGCGCACCATCAAGTGCTTGTCTGCCAGGATTTGAAATGGGACCTGGTGGCAACCCTTCAATCAAGTAGGTGTTATAGGGACTGGGAACTTGTGTCTGCTCATAGGTTAGACGCAGTCTCTGACGCTCTTCGCCAATAATTGTATATTGCACCGTTGAACAAAATTGCAACTTTCTGCCAATGTCTAAACGATTGTAAATAACAGAAGAAACTAAGGGGCGTTCGTTCTCGAGTGATGATTCCATTTCAACAAGCGATGCAATAACTACAATCTCACTCGCCGTCATATCTGCCGCTGGCCCTGTGGGCGCACCCAGGTCATCCCATACATCAACAAAACGATTCAGCATGACGGTAATCACTTCACGAGGAGTCGCGTCTGCAAGAAACTCATAGGTGTCAGGAAATAAATAACCCTCAAGCGTGTCGTCAAAAGCACCAATTAGCATGGGAAAATCACCTGCAAATTCTGGCGCTGCAGATTGTGCAATTAGCGTGAATTCCTCTGCGCTAAAGTTCATCGCTTCTGCAAGAATCTCTGCCATGCGGTCAATCGACCTGCCCTCTGGAATTGTGACGGTCACAACATCAAGTGGGGGTGGTCCCTCTATTAAGGTTGCGATTAATTCCTCATAAGTCATGCCAGGTGCCAGGCGATACGTACCAGCCAACAACTGATCATCTGCTTCAGCTAAGCGCACTTGAATGCGAAACTTTACCGCCCTATCAATAAGATCTGCCTGTTCTAGCTGGTCAGCAATTCCTGCAACTGATGTTCCTTGCTCTAAGGTTAAAGTTCGCACTTCACCAGGCGCAACCGAATTCTCGCTGAGGAAGTACCAGTATGCGATGCCTGCTCCAACCCCCAGCATCGCAACAACGACCAGTACTGCCATCATTGCAACACCTAGCCAGGATCCTTTTTTCTTTACCGGCCTTTGACCACGCGCTCTCTCTGCAGCATGATCTGCATAGTCCAGATGATGTCCATCTGCACCCGGAATTCTTTCTTGCCTACTATCGCGTGCGTGCTGCACAGTATTGTTATTGCGATCTAGCATCTGACTATATTGACCGCGCTGTCTGGTTCCACGCATGGTGGGACTACTCCTCACAAATCTCTTTGGCAAGCATGTGGTGCGTTTAACAAAGCAGGCCTGCATGCCGTTATTGCAGCCTATTCATTTCTTGCCTAGTGGGCTATCTATTGTATCAAGATATTCCTGTAAAAAAATGGCCGCTGCAAAGCTATCAAGCGTTCCGCGCATATCACGTTCGCTCAGATTCATGCTGTGACCTAACTGACGTGCCTGACTACTGGACTGCCTTTCACTAAAAAATATAATCGGCAATTGCTGTCCGCCATGGACGAGTGTGTCCACTCCTTGCAGCATCTTTGCCGCAAGACTGCGTGTGCGACGTGCCTGTGATCCTTCACTGCCGTCTGCAAGTAGCGGCAATCCCACAACCAGACTGCCTACCTGGTAATCTGCAATAACGGCATGCAGGCCTGCATTGTCAGCACACAGATCCTTTGTGTCCATCACTTGCAGGGCATTTGCATGCAGTCTGTCTGTGCCAGATAGCGCGAGACCAGTCCTAACCTCGCCAATATCAAGTGCAAGAACACGCTCCCCCGCCTGCTGAGAGTCATATTGCTCAGGATCTGCGGAAGCTTGTTCTGTCATTAGACTGAGGACGTGTCAAAATCTGCACGAACGTCAGCGAGTACTTCCTGCAGACGTTCAGGTGCCACAGTGTCTGCACCGCCCTGTGCCATCGCTGGTTTTCCTCCGCCACGTCCACCAAGGATTGTTGCAATATGCTTTATCACATCACCTGCGTGAAACCCTGCTGCGACAGCTTCATCTGTTGCTGCAGCTAGATAGATAGTCTTTTTACTTTCTGCATCGGTCGTCAAAAGCACAATCGCAGCTGCGCCAGCCTGCTTCAAGCTATCCCAAGCTTTGCGCAAATCGCCTGCGCATGTGTCCTTTGGACTTGCGATAATTAGCTTATAGCTCGTCTCGCCGGCGGTAACTTCTGTGGCATCTGCGAGCAAGCTCTGTACATCAAGTCCGCCAGCAGCACCGCCCTTTTTAATCTGTGCTTTTAAGACCTTATTGCTTTCAAGCAAGTTTGCTACTTTAGTGCCTACTTCACGCGGAGCAGTCTTCAGCGTATTGGCAACATGAGTCAGCTCGTTTTGCAAAGTCGTCACATACTCATAAGCGGCGAGACTTGTCACTGCCTCAATGCGACGCATATTCGCACCAACGCTCTCTTCATTTGTTATTTTGAACAGCCCAATTTCAGAGCTGCGACCTACGTGTGTTCCTCCACAGAGCTCCTTACTGGTATTGCCAACTTCTAACACGCGAACATATTCGTCATACTTTTCGCCAAAAAGCGCAGTTACGCCTAGCTCTTGTGATTCAGTATAGGTAGTTTCAAAGGCACGCACAGGTAAATCAGCTGCAATTTTTTCATTCATCAAACTCTCAATTTTTGCGAGCTGGTCCGCCGTTAGGCGCTCAAAGTGAGTAAAGTCAAAGCGCAGACGTTCCGACCCCACAAAACTTCCTGCCTGAGTAACATGTGTGCCAACGACCATGCGCAGTGCCCAGTGCAGCAAGTGCGTTGCTGTATGATTTCTACGGATTAGATTTCTGCGATCTAAATCAATGGCAGCTTCAACGCTTTCCTTTAGAGCAATACTGCCCGTCTGCACCGTTCCGCTATGCAAAATCAGTCCATCTTTGATCTTTGTGTTTTCGACCTTAAAATGTCCGCTGGCATTAGATGCGTGTTCGCCTGTAGCACATCCTGCAATTTTAATGTCGCCTGTGTCACCTGTCTGACCGCCCTGCTCCCCATAAAAGGGTGAATAATTTAGGATAATCTCACCATGCTGACCTTCACAAAGTCTTTCAACGCGCTTGCCATCTGCATCAATAATTGCAAGTATTACAGCATCAAGTTCATAGATATTGTAGCCTTCGAAATAAGTAGGTCCGAATTCCTTCAATATGTCAGCATATACGCCTCCGTAGCTAGACCAACTAACATCTTGAATTTGCGCACGCGCACGTTCCTTTTGCTGTGCCATGTGCCGTTCAAATCCTGACACATCAACGCTGTACCCACCCTCTGAGGCAATTTCTAGGGTTAGATCAACGGGAAATCCATAGGTATCATGTAGCTCAAATGTCATATCACCCGCCAACTCACCGCCAGCTGGTAAGGCTTTTAACGCATCTTCTAAGTAGCGCAATCCCTGACGTAATGTTTGTAAAAATCGGTCTTCTTCAGCACTAACAATTCCCGATATCAACTCACGATGAGTCACTAATTCCTGATAATGATCACCCATTAAATTGACAACTTCATCAGTCATTTGCGCCATAAAGGGCTCACTCACGCCCAGCAAGCGCGCAAACCGAACAGCACGACGCAGCAATCTGCGTAAAACATAACCACGACCCTCATTGCTGGGCAGTACTCCATCTGCAATCAAAAATGCAACTGAGCGTGCATGGTCGCTGATAATGCGCAGTGCAAGATCAGTACTAGCCTGGACATCTTTGTCATCTGCTGCACCAAAGTACTGTACGTCTGCGATTTCTTCTGCACGCACAATCAAGTCGCGCATTAGATCAATATCAAAATTGCTTGGAACATCCTGCATGATTGCTGCCATGCGCTCTAGTCCCATACCTGTATCAATGCTCTGCTTTTTCAAGGGAGTCAGCATGCCATCTTTGTCACGATCATATTGCATGAAGACCAGATTCCAATATTCAACATAGCGGTCACATTCGCAGCCAACGCTGCAGTCGGAATCATCACAGGCAAATTTTGCACCACGATCATAGAACAGTTCACTGCAGGGACCACAGGGGCCTGTTGGACCTGCTGCCCAGAAATTGTCAGCATCACCAAATCGTTTAATGCGGTCTGCTGGAATTGTCGTTTCTTCCAGCCATAGCTGTACGGCCTCATCATCATCTGTGTATACCGTTGCCCACAGGCGGTCGGAGTCTAGTCCCAGTACATCTGTCGAGAACTCCCATGCCCAGGCGATCGCCTCACGCTTGAAGTAGTCTCCAAAGCTAAAGCTGCCCAGCATTTCAAAAAAGGACAGATGCCGTCCTGTGCTGCCAATAATATCAATATCAGTTGTGCGTACGCATTTTTGTGCCGTTGTTGCCCGCAACACTTCTGGCTGCTTTGTGCCAAGAAAAATGGGCTTGAACGGCACCATCCCCGCTGCCGTAAGCAACAGGGACGGATCGTCAGGTATCAGCGATGCAGAGGGCAGACGCTTGCTGCCCTTTCCTTCAAAAAATTCAAGAAATTTTTCACGGATTTCAGCAGTTGAAAGGGATTTCATAGTTTAGATGGGCTCCTTGAAAGCTGTTAACACAAGTTGACTATATCGCAAGATAATGTCTATCGTGCATCTTCTGATTGCGCGCGACGCTCTTTCCATCCGCGCATCACCCTGTCAGTCACCGTAGCGACAAAGTCCACAGGAGTCTGCACAATGCCACTAGCAGCCTCTGCTGTATGCGCAACTTTTTGGCTGGTAAACTCAAAGTCGCTTAGTATCGTATCAAGACGCTCTAGCTGAACATTAAGTGCCTCCATGCCAGTATCAACCTTTGCCAATATAGGAGTAACAGCAACACGCATCTCTACAATTGCTTTCTCTGCTTCGAGCATGGTTCGATTTGTACTGGACAAAAGCTCAACCAAATTACGCAAAGCAAAGATTAGCATAATCAATGCCACAATTCCTGCAAGAAGCAGCATAAAGTGCAGAAAGGGAAACATGCTAGCCCAGTTAAATGTCTCATTCATAAGATTCTCCTAATTCAGAAGTACGTCCAGAGGTGTGTCAAGCTATACATCCATTATAGCTGCTGCAACCTGCTTTTTACGCGAAAGTACATCTGGCATCCACACACTGCCCGAAGAAAAGTCAGCATCAAAGGCGGCTTGAGCCAAGTTGGTGTTACCCACTATAAAAAGTTCACTACCTTCTTTGATGATGTCTGTTGCCATAAAGATAAACATATCCCATCCCTTAGCATCTGCAAGTGCACGCATTTCGCGCACAACATCATCACGTGCGGCAAACACCGTGTCAAGAGTAACACTCTCAAACTGAACAATGGCAACAGATTTGTCATCTTTTTCATACACTTTCAAATCTGTCTGCAATATTGTTGCCGGGTTAAAAGGAGTCGCCTCGCTGCGCTTTTTGAACAATTCCATACCAAATTCTTGCGGATCAACATCAACGCCCGACGCAAGCAGCTCACAGATATCGCGATCGACATCGGTTGTTGTAGGCGACTTCAAAATAACCGTATCTGTAAGCAGCGCAGAAAGTAATGCTCCTGCAGCCCATTTAGGAAGCGGAGTTTCTGTGTCCATGTACTGAACAGCTACAAGTGTCGCCGTTGACCCATAGGGCATATTAATGAAGGGGATCGGAGCAGCTGTTTGAATATTGCCAATGCGGTGATGATCCAAAACTTCAACAACATCCATGTCTTCAATGCCGTCCGCCGATTGAGAATATTCATTATGATCAACCAGTACCACTTTCATGACTTCACCAGATTGGGGTTGCGGTAGCAGTACTGGCAACATGTCTGTCGCATCAAAGCGCTCAAACACGTATGCAGATTCGGGTGGAATGTCGCCAAGTCTTGCTGCAATGTAAGTAACATCGCTGCCATCAGGCTCACTCTCATTCAGAAAGTCCGCGTATACTGCAGCACTGCAAATGCTGTCGTTATCTGGATTTTTATGTCCGAACACATACACCTTAGTCATTGCTATTCTCCTTAACAAAACCCGCTTGACGCACAGCTTTTGCATTGCAACTGCATACCGACTGCATGTCAAGACTGTATTGAACTGTCTATGGTTCTATCAGCGTCTTAATTTTCATCATTGTTATATACTTGTATTTTACTACTGATGTTAGATGAAGGGTCAAAATGGTTAGGGTTTCGCAAATTTTACTTGGGCTAATTTGTGCATGTATTGTGCTGACTGCCCTGCTTTTCCCTGCCATCCCCTTTGTGGGATCAACAGGCATATGGGCGTTGGGCGGATGGTTTGCCTTGGGCACGTTTGCACTAATTGCCCCTATAGGACTAATCCTGCTTGCAGTAGGTATTGTAAGTCCAGTACAACTTGAGCGTGCAGGGCTTTCGTTAAAGCCCATCAAGCAGCACACACTGCTTATCGCAACACTTTTCATTTTTTTAAAAATCACCGCATTTGCAACTATTTTTGCCTGGAATAGCTCTACTGCCCTATTTGGTGGATTCGAAGCCCATCAGGGCTTTATCGCCTATCTGGGATACGGACTATTAGTACTTGCAGCAATCTTTGTCATCAATACGCCCCATCGCCTGACGGTCGTGTCGCGCTGCCTAAGCTATACTGCTGCAATCGTAGCAAGTTTTGCCCTACTAGAAGTTGCTGGCTTTCAGGTCTTTCCCTTAGGTGCAGAAGGGGCGCAGTGGGCATTTGCTCGCGGTGTCTCTACCATGACAAATCCCAGCTATTTGGGCAGTTATCTGGTAATTCCTAGCCTGGTAGCACTTGGACTAGTGTTGTACGAACGGGGCAAAATGCGTGTAATCGCAGGAATAGCAGCATTACTTACGATGTCATCGCTACTCTTTACCCTGTCACGTGCCGCATGGGCAGGCCTGCTTATAGGTCTTATACTACTGAGCGCACTACTCTTGTTCCGCGCACTGTCAAAGTCGCGCAAAAATAAGCAGACTCAGCAAGACGTGGCTCACTGTACCAGCAGTATTGCGCCCGATGCAACGTCAGTGCAGCGCGCACTAGGCTGGGTTGCTGTTTTTTGGGCAAGTTTTTTGCTTATCGCAGGAATAATTGCCATAGCCCCCAATACCGAATTCTCAACACGCATTACCAGCTTGCCTGCCAATATCGAGGCGATTAATACCGGCATGGGAGGACGTTTTATAATATGGCAAGACGTCGCTGCAGTCATTGCGCAAAATCCTGTTCTGGGTGTTGGACCAGACAATTTATTCTATGCATGGCAAGGAGTAAGTGGATCTGACTTTTTAACACATATGGGAATTGCAACAGATGTTGGAACTGCTCATAACTATTTTCTTGACATTGCTGCAGCAACAGGAATATTAGGTATTGTCGCCTTTTTTGCACTAATTGTCCTGACCTTAATCACTGTTTTTCGCACAATTCGCATAGGACATGATTTTGCATCAGTGTCATCTGCTCAGGATGAAACTTCATCGAAAAAAGCGGCAAGCATCAACACGCTTTACCTGTACTGTGCCTGGGCTTTTGGCTTGTGTGGCATGCTGCTAACTTTAGGAGCATCTGGGATTAGAACTCCTTTGCTTGTCTGTTTTTATCTCGCGATTGGAGTTGTTGTTGGATGTGGCGCTGCCGAAAAACACGCAAGTTTTATGTCGCGTATCTTTTCAAAGATCAAAGAACAAAGAGGTGGACAAGCTGAGCGCATCATCTGGATCTGCGTGCGTATTATCTGTGTTGTCCTAGGTACTGTATTGCTGCTACATGCAGTACTCATGCTTGTTAGCGCCGCTGCAGGCAATTTGAATAGCGACGACGCTATGGTGCGTCTTGAGCGGACAGAGCGTGCCCTTCGCATTGCTCCTTGGCGTACAGAACCTATCGAAGAAAAATTGCAATCTCTGGAAGTACTTGCGAGCAATCAGGCGTCATTGGGTGACGTGGTCGGCATCGACTGGTACCAGCACAGTCTTGACTATGCGCATGATTTGCATAGACGCTTTCCCCACAATGCACAATATCTACATTTGCTGTCAGTGCTATATATGCATGATCCAGAAACAGCACTTGCCTATGCTGATCAGTCTCTTCAGCTACGTCCTACTTACCTGCCCGCAAAACAGGTGAAAGGTGTTTCACTTGTTAGCTTGGGACATTTTGATGAGGGAGTTGCTCTGGTAGAATCTGCCGTAGAGACAAACAGAGCCATACATCCAAATTGGCAGTCCTCTGAATATCTTGAGCTCTTAATATTGCTTCACTTTGAACAAGGCGACATTGACACCGCAGCAAAGCTTACTGAAAATCTTGCAGAAGAATACCCCAACAGTCCCCTTTTGCCCGTCATACAAGGTATGATTGAGCCATGAGAACTGTCAGCATCATAGTGCCCTTGTACAACAAGGTGGACTACATTGCATCCTGTCTGGATTCTTTGCGTGCGCAGACCTTTACTGACTTTCAGGTCTTAGTTGTCGATGATGGGTCTACTGACGGCAGCGCGCAAATTGCCCATAACTATAGCCAAATTGATCCACGAATATTCCTCTTTAGACAGCCACATGCAGGAGTATCTATCGCGCGCAATCGCGGACTGCAGGCTGCATTGCACAGTGGAAGCGAATTTATCGGCTTTGTCGATGCCGATGACCGTGTATCGGCAAACATGCTTGCCGATCTTATTCGTCAAATGTATATGTCTCCCAGCGCAGCAGCAATACGTTGCGGACAACTAATACATGAGCCCTGTGGCAAAATTTATTCACGTTCCTATATGCCACGCGGCAGCGAAATTGCACTGAGCGCACAAAGTGACGACCTTGCTCAACCACAAGCAATTACCGCACTGGGGTCAGAACTTTACTTTCAGATGTTTGGACGTGTGAGGAAGTCTCTTCTTTCAACAGGGAACGCACTCTATCGCAGCTCTGTACTTGCCAAACACAATCTGCGATTTGAAGAGCATCTGCACCACTTTGAAGATGTGCTATTTAATGCTCAATTTTTTGCAGAAAACCTACCAATTCTTCTCACGGCACAACCACTTTACAACATTCGAGTTGTTCCCGATTCGCAAAGCAGGTCAGTACACCACGTACAGGAATTGCGCACAAGTTATGATATCTTGGTGCGCGAAGTTAAGAAACTGCAACTCGACAATAAAATCGCAAAAAAGATGGCACTATCCTTTTGGATCTATCGCTGTGTGGTTCGTGCCACTATTCTGCGCATGAAGGCCGCAGAAACATTGCGCAAATAAACTCCCCAAGCATGTACAATACTGTCACCATTGGCACGCTTTGCGTGTGCATACTGCATAGCAGTAGGCACAATGTCATAACTTGCTCCACCTAAACTAAAATTTGCTAACACTTCTGGACTGAACGCCCACAGGCGATTGAGTTTGTGAATGCGCAAAAACAACTCATAGTCAGCTGCGATTGTAAAATCAGTATTGAATCCGCCAAGCATACGCAACAATTCGGTTCGCGCAAACCAGGATTGATGCGTCGCAGGCATCGCTGGTGGATAGGGCTGCAGCAATACGTCTTTGCGTGCCGGACGAACCTGTGAACTGCCATCAAGTGAAAAAACGCGTGTTGCACCTGCAATGCAATCAATACTTGATGAGGTTAATGAGGCAACCGTTATCAGCGCATCATCTGAATACCAGTCATCGGCATTCAAAAACGCAACATAGCTGCCACGCGCCCGTGCAAGTCCTTTGTTCATGGCGTCATATATGCTCTGGTCAGCCTCGCTACTGTAGTGCAGAATGCCACTGTTCGTACCATCAAACGCAGAAGCAAAGCCTTGGACATGCCTGAGCGTTTTATCGCTTGAGGCACCATCTATCACCAAATATTCATAGTCTGTAAAGCTCTGATCAAGTACTGACTGGATGGTGCGCTTTATGGTTGCTTCTGCATTTCGACAAACCGTAATTATGCTAAATAGCGGTGCAGATTGTGAATCAGAAATGGTCACTTAAGGTGCCCTGCCAATTTCTTCTAAAGTCGGAATGGTTCGCTGCTCATCATCAGACCTGTTCTGCCTGCCAGCAAATGGTGCATCAGTTAGTCCTGATCCTGGTCTCGCCTCTATTGCAGCTTCAGTAAAATCACGCCAAATCTCTGCAGGAAAACTACCGCCTGTTACATCGCGACCACGTACATCGCGCATCTCGATCTGTGCCTCGGGATGTCCCATCCATACTGCAGTTGTTACGCCATCTGCCCACCCAACAAACCAGGCATCGTGATAATTTTGTGCCGTTCCCGTCTTGCCCGACACACTTAGACCAGAAATATTTGCATTTCTGCCTGTGCCCTGCGTAATTGCCGAGCGCAAGGTACTGCGCACCTCGCGTCCCACTTCCTCAGGGAAGACGCGCGCAGACACTTGATCTGTTGCCTGGTACAGCACCTCATTTGGATTAGTGGCACTTGTAATCCGATAAACAGAACGGGGAGCTATGTCTTCGCCTGCACGCGCAATCGTCGTATAGGCATGCGCCATTTCAAGAGGCGACACACCGTAGCGCAAGCCTCCAAGCGCAAGCGCAGGATCGGGCTCCATGTCTGCAGTAAAGCCCATATCATGTGCCAACTGCACCACTCGTTCTGGACCTATGTCTATAATAGTGCGAGCATACACAGTGTTTACTGACCTGATAGTGGCTTCGCGCAAGGTCACACTGTCGCCATAGTCTGCATTTGCATAGTTATTTACTTGCCATAGCTCATCTTTAACCACGACTTCATACGGAGTCGCATCGACTTCTTGATCAATGTCATAACCAGCTTCAAGGGCAGCGATTAGGGTAAGAGGCTTAAAGGCAGAACCTGGTTGCCTGCGCGCTTGAACCGCAATATTGAATTCATTGTCATCCCAATCCTTGCCTCCGACCAGTGCTAAAATCGCACCATCACTGTGACGCATTGTCACCATCGACACGGTCGGTCCACTGCTGCGACCATTAAACGTGTCTGCTGCATCTTCTGCAGCCTGTTGAACAACAGGGTCGAGCGTTGTAAAGATGTTCAAGCCACCCTGAGCAATGCGCTCATCATCGATGTAGTTATGCAAATCACGCGCAACAAAGTCAACAAAGAAGGGACTTTGCACATCACTTGCAGGCGTCATTCGCGGCTCAACTTCAAGCGGTGTATCTATTGCCTCGTTGTAGCTTACCTGTGTAATGAGTCCCTGCTCGCGCATTGCCTCTAACACAACATCACGTCGCTGTTGTAGCGGCTCGAGATCGTCATGGGGTCTATACGCAGACGGCATGTGCAAGACACCTGCCAAGGTAGCTGCTTGTGCAATCGTAAGATCTTGTGGCTCAACATCAAAAAATATCTCGGATGCCGCTGCAAGTCCATACGCACCCTGACCAAAGAACGCCATGTTCAGATATGCTGCTAAAATGTCACGCTTATCATATTCCATCTCAACACGCGTAGCCAGAATTGCTTCCTCAACTTTTCGAATGAATGTCTGATCTTCGCCCACATACATCATCTTCATAAGCTGTTGAGTAATAGTTGAGCCACCCTCTTCGATTTCTCCTGCTTGATAATTGCGCTGAAAGGCACGAATGATGCCACGCAAATCAAGACCCGAATGGTCAAAAAAGCGTTGATCCTCAATTGCTACAGTCGCATCAAAAATGACTTGTGGAAAATCCTCTGCCTCCATAGGTTGGCGCTCAAGATCACCATGCCACTGGGCAAGCACCGTACCATCAGCTGCAAAAAGAGTCGAAGGGCGCGACGATCGCCGCTCTATTGCATCAATAGAAATATCAGGAAGTGGTTGAGAAATGATATAGGCAACTGCTGCCAGAACTGCAATAGTAAAAAAAGTTACTACGCAGGCAAAGCCCAAAACAACATTAACAAAGGTTCTTTTTTTGCGTGGCCGACTACCAGATTCGTCATCCTTAGACGCAAGTACACCATCAGAGCACAGCTCTTCTTGTGAAACATCTGCACTTTTCTTTTCCTGGCCCACAGCTACCTAACCTTCAAAGCAATCGGACCGCTACTGTCTAAGTTCTTGACTCAAGCCTTTTAGACTGCACCTTACGAGCAATCTTGCTACGGTCGAGTCGCTCCTACAAAATTATTGCAGAACGCTGACGCAAAGCTGACACTCTGTCCGGGTCTGGGCGAGTGAATCATCTGTCCCCCACCAACATAAATTCCTACGTGCCAGATAGGATCCCCAAAGAACACCAAGTCGCCTGGCTGGATATCGGCTCTGCTCACACGTTGACCAGCGTTGATTTGCGCACGACTTGTACGAGGCAGATTAATGCCAACCTGTCGAAACACGTAACTGGTAAATCCAGAACAGTCAAAAGAGTTTGGACCATTTCCTCCCCACTGATAGGGAGTTCCCAGATACTGTCGTGCAATGTTAACAACCTCACTGCGCGATGCACGTGTGGGAGTTGGAAATGATTGTCCGCCGCTACGGAAAGTCGTCGATTGCGCACGTTCTGCTGCTGCACGTCGTGCTGCTTCTTCTTGTTGTCGCTGCAATTCGCGCACTTCTGCTTCAATGCCGCGCAACGCTGTCTGACGGCTTGCCAGATCCCGTTCTGCGCGTTCACGTGCCTCAAGCATGCGATCACTTTGTTCTTTTGCCTCTGCTTCAATTGCAAGCAACTCTTCGCGCAGTTCTTCAATCTCGGCACGCAACTCCTTCAGTTCTGCTGAGTTTGCTGCATCACTGCGATTCAAGTCATCAAGCAGTGCCCATAGCCCTGCGAATTCCTGGAAAGAAGTTGCACCTAGCAAGACTTCAAGAATGCCACCAGAATTACTGTTGCGATAAGCTTCTGCCGCACGTGTATTTAGGTGCAATTGCACAACTTCAAGACGTGCTTGTGTTTCCTCAAGACGCTCATCAGCTTCTTCACGACGCTCAATAGCTGCGCCATAGGCTTCTCGCGCTTCGTTGTAGTCATCACTTGCAATTCCTAGCTGGCGATCAAGCTCTGCCACTTCTGCGGCAACTTGACGAGCCTGCTCCTGTCGTTCTTGCAGGGTCGGATTTGCACCCGCAATAACAGGCGCCATTGAAGCCCCCAGCAACAGAGAGCTCAACAAAAATGCAATTATTTTCTTTGTCACAATGCGCTTATCAGACATTAAATTTACCCTTTGAGTGCACTTTCATACATTACTCTAACTATCCAGTCTAGCAAACCTTACGTACTCATCGCAAGGCAGAGTGCGTCCAGTAATCGTGCAGCTCTAATCTGCAGCTGTGGCGGTAAACTGGTCTGCGACCCTGATTGTAGCAAATTGCGAGGTATGACTACGTGCAGCTCACAAACAGGAGACTGGGACTGCGTCGCAGACTTCAAGGTTTTTTCCTTCTCCATTTTTTGCTTGACATCAACCAAGCCATCACGCAGAATGGCAGTAAATTTTCCACTATCATCTTGGTAGGCAAAATTCAGTTCATCAGCAATGCTCTCAGAGCTCAAGCTGGCACCTTCTGACCCATTGTTAGCACGCACATGAACCAAGATTGTTGTCTGCAGTGCAGATGATGTACCATTTTTCATCACTTCTGCGCGCGCAGCCTCTTCAAGGTTATTCGCATAGCGCACAATGCGGCGCAGTGCTGCCTGAACGCTGGGGTTGCCATTTGAGCTATCTGTCTGGAGATCAGCTTGAAAGTCAAAATAGTAGTCAAGCAGTGCACGATATTGTTTGCGAGGCGATCCCTGTGCAGACGAATGTGCTGCTCCTTCTTTGCCTCCCCAGATATGGCGCAGTCCCAACAGGGCACGCAAGGTATTATTGCCCACCAAGCCATCAGAATTGATGTCATAATTTTGCTGAAATTCGGTTACCGCACGCTCTGTGTTTGCTCCAAAGATGCCATCTGCACCACCAGTTACAAAGCCCAGCGAGTCAAGGGCACGCTGCAGTTGAACTACATCTGCACCATGAAAATAAGGCATGCGCAAATACAGCATGCGATCACCCAGCTCAAAGGTACTGTCTACCAATGTCGACCATGTGCGCGGTCCCACAGACCCCGTAGGCTCTATGCCATGCGCACGCTGAAAAGCAGTGACCGCAGCAAGGGTGTCATCCAAAAAGACGCCACTACTGTCCTCTGAGCCAATCTTGTAGCCTAGAATGCGCAACCTGCGCTGAATATCCTCGACAGCTGCTCCGCTGTCTGTGTGCTTAATAGGTTTCATGCTGACAATTGTACATAACTTTTGGCTAAAACGCTCCTGTTGTTCTAAACATTGAAAAGGGGCAGACGGTATGCCTGCCCCTCACTATTAAGAGTTGATACGCTCGCTCTCTTAGCTTATCTCACTTGTATTGCGTTTACGCTTGCTCGCAGATGCACTTAACAGTAGCACCAATCCAATAACGGCAGCAAAGACAAGGAGTGCGTTTGAGTCTCCAGAAACAAGTCCCGTTACAGGAAGCAGCTGATTAGCATTGGTAAATGCTGCGACATTAGGATCTTGTGAGATTGTTTGTGCTGGCACAGTCAAGTTTTGTCCTACTCCTGCAGTAAAGGGTGACCCTGTCACAGGTATTGCATTTGCAGTAACGACAGCTGTTGGCGTGTAGTTGGCAACACCAGTTTCTGTAACAGTAAAGGTACCGCCTGGATGTAGTTCAGTAAAGCGCAGGTCTTGACCATGTCTGAGAAGTACTGTTTGTGCAACACCAGAAGTAAAGGTGTAGCTTCTAGCGGGCGATACAGGAGTATTGGTAGCTGTGTTATAGACTACCGCAGTATATGTTGGTGGAGTACCTGTAATTGCAGCAGGTGCAGATACCGTAATAGAGAAGCTGAAGTTTCTCACCAAGTTACCATACTGTCCTGTAACTTGTTTTGAAACTCTCAACTCGGCTGCTGCTGGTGTATAGGTATTACTAAAGGTTAAGGTATTTAGCTTAGCTGCAGGATTATCTGTTGGAGCTGTTCCTCCCACTACTTGTACTATTTGCACGGCAGATACAAAAATTCTTGTATCAGGATCTGGCATATTTGCAACTAAGAAGCGCACTTCAAACTCACGGGTATCGTAAGTCATCTGAGCATTAGAGCCTGCAGTTTCAGTAACTCTATATGCAAAGACTCCAGCATGAGGGAAAGTAACACCGTCCAAAAGGAAGGTAGAGAGATTTGTTGTTGTTTGAGTAGCTCCACTAACTACAGGAGTTCCCGTACCAGGAAATGCAATAGATCTATTAGAGATGTCTGGCATTGTGTTTACTGCCGCTGTTGCGGTGCTTCCATTGAGCGAGTGCCTGTTAATGACAAAGTTGAAGGTATATGTTGGAACGATTGTACCTTGTGGCTGGACGAGAGCTTTGCTTATTACGAGGTCTGCAGTGTCTCCCATAACGGTAACAAAGGCACCTGTAGCATTGCGCTCCATAGTTCCGCCACCGGCAGCTTCAAATCCGCTCACCACTACATCATAGCGAGTTCTGTAGTCAAGCGTACGTCCAGTAGCTATATTTGGCAAAGTGAAAGTACGAACCGTATTGCCTGCTGACCAAACTCCACCTGCAAGTGCTGTGCCATTTAGGGTAACTGTTCCTGCTACTGCTGGATTAACTGCCTCGCTAAATGTAACAACTATTGTGGATCTATTTACTGGAATGTTGGTACCTGCAGGCTCTACACTTGCACCCAAACTTGCACTTAGTGCGACAATGCCTGACTCAAGCGGTACAGGTTCATCATAAACTGCAGGAACAATATCTACTGGCAGCTGTGTCTGTGTCTGAACTGACTGTTGCGCCTGCACAATAACAGATTGCAATGCATCAGAATTTGCCGCGGCAAATAGGGGTAGTGCGAGAAGTAAAACAGCTACGATAAGTAGCACAAACTTAGATCTTTTAGAAACACGTCCGCTAACACGCGGTGTCTTTACAGGCTTTGCCATCTTGTGAAGTCTCCTCACCTTGCTCCACGCTACTACATATACATGCACTAAATCGCGAATACCAAGCTCACATCAAACGCAACTCTAGACCTACTGCTAGGCCTAAAGCTGATATTGCTGCTCACCAGTATACAACATTGGCTGTTACAAAAACAATATCACTCGCAAAATCGACAAATAATGGTGTCAGAATGACAGAAATGCCCTCACGCAAATAAGGTAGGCAATATAGTACCATTTACTAGAAGGAAATTTGAATAATCCACATACAAGCAAGTTGGAGGAAGTTTTGGCAGACGGTACACCGCAAGGCATAGAACCAAACATGAATAGACCTCGACTTCGCTCTGCACTACTCTTTACGCTTGTATATGTAATCATCTTTATGGTCGCACAGATAATTGCAGGACTTATGATAATGGGATCCATCGTTACTAACCGTGCAGTGCGTGCCGCATCTGCAGAAACTTTAGATTTAGCTGACGAATCTGCTATGACCGAATTCATGGCACACACATTCGAAACCCAATTGCCTTTAGCTCTTCCATGGATAACAATCGTTGGCTTTACTGCAGCGGTACTTATTTGTGCTTTCATAGTAAAAAAGCGTGGCTTCAGTCTGCGCAAATTTGCTGGACTTAATCCAGCAAGACCCACCGTTTTACTTTTTTCACTGATGCTGGGTATTGGATTATCTCTATCATTTAATTCAGTCCTTGCACTTCCTGGACTTGAGTTTTTGAACGATCCCGCTACCATTGAGGCGCAGGCAATGCTTATGGGATCTATATTCATGGCGATTGCTGCCTCTACCATTGTTCCAATCGCAGAAGAAATCATCTTTCGTGGCTTCATGATGAACGAATTGCGCCGCACCGTATCATTAGGACCTTCTATAGTATTCAGCTCAGTTGTTTTTGGTGTACTGCACGGAACAGCCGCATGGATACTGATAGCAACGCTGTTAGGGCTCATTTTTGCTTGGGTTGCTTTGCGAACGCGTAGCGTATATGCCTCCATCCTGACACATGTAGGAGTAAACGCCACCAGCTTTACTATGGTATGGCTCACAGGTGATACCTTGCAGATACTCATACTGTCCATTGCAGGGGGCACAATTATTTTGGTCGGAAGTACTATACTGCTATTTAGGCAAACGCAACCAATATCTGAAATTGAACCACCACCTGAACCTGTTGCGGCAATTGTTGCGCCACCAACAGCAAACAGCTTTAAACATCCCATTGCTGACGCGAATGACAGTGACAATAGCAGTAGCGACAATGATGAGGATGTTCCTCGAAATCCCTGGATACAATCTTAAGTAATTCTTAAGTGGCAAGAAGGAGTGCACAATGAAAGTGAATAGAGTTGTTGTGGGAGAACTGCGAACAAATACCTGGATAATTGAAGGTGTATCTGACAGTGATGGACGCAACCTACTAATTGTTGTTGATCCCGGATCAGAGGCTGACAAGATTCTTGCTGCAGTAAACGAGCGTCCTGTTGCTGCGGTACTGCTTACACATGGTCATTTTGATCACATAGGTGCTGCCGACGAAGTTGCTGACGAAACCAGTTCCTATTTGTATATGTCTGAAGCAGAGCTTGCCACTTGCCCGCAATTAGTCGCAGACATCGAAGAGCGCTACGGGATTAAGGTCGAAGTGCCACGTATTGATTTTCAGGTAAATGATGGTGATGTGCTTGACCTTGCAGGCTTGCGTGTCGAGGTCATGTTGACACCGGGTCACACACAGGGAAGTGTTGGCTATTTGATTTATGACCCGTCAGAGCCTGACCAAAAACACTACTTTAGCGGAGATACCTTGTTTGCTCGCGATATTGGACGCACTGATCTTTTGGGAGGCAGTCCAGAAGACATGGAAGCCTCGATTGAGCGAATCGCACACGAACTTGATCCACAGACAAAAGTATATCCTGGACATGGACCGTCAACCACAATTGAGCGTGAGGCAGCAGCAAATTCCTGGTGGCCAGCCTAATCCTTTAGTATGCGAACAGCATGGCGAACGGCATCCTCATCAACGAGGGTTCTGTTCAGGTAACGATGGATGACACTTGATATCAATGTTTGGTAAGGTATGCCTTCTTATTAAAAACTGATGAAAAGAAGGTTAATTTTGAATGAAGCGGTGATTAAGCAGCGCATAAAAATTGTCAGGACGCGATTAAATCCACAGCTAGTACAGCATGCTCAAGCGTAGCCTCTAATCTCAAAAATTGTTATAGCAAATTTCCCTGTTTTTGTGTCCAGTGCGCTACAATCTAATTAACGATTTGCACCAGAAAAGGTCTGGTGCAATTAAAGATGCGCATTGATGCGTAAGGAGGATTTGTATGAACTGGAAGAAAGTGCTGCTAATCGCATTTGCACTGGTACTCACCTTGGGTCTTGTTGCTTGTGGCGACGACACAAATGGTGATACCAACGGAGAAGATACCGCTGCACCTGCAGCAGAGGCTTTAAACATTGTTATCGTTACCAGTCCATCTGGCGTAGATGACGGATCGTTTAACCAGACTGCTTATGAGGGCATTCAAGATTTTATCTCGATGAACCCCGACTCAACAGTACATCATGTTCTAGAACCAGATATGGATAATGCCGTAGCTGCAGTTGGGCAGGTTGTTGCTGACTACGACGTTGCAGTACTTGCTGGATTCCAATTTGCAGGAATCACAGAAGTTGCTCAAAACAATCCTGACACCTATTTCATCTTGATTGACATTTTCCCTGCTGATCCAGAAGGTGGAGATGATCCCGTTGTACTCGACAACGTATACGCAATGCAGTTCGCCGAGCAAGAGAGTGGCTTCCTCGCAGGAATTGCTGCTGCCATGGAAACAGAAACAGGCAAGGTTGGCTTTATTGGAGGCATGGCAATTCCTCCTGTAGTTAACTACCACTTTGGCTTCATCAGTGGTGTTGAATACGCAAATTCTAACCTAGACGCAAATGCCGAGATTGTTAATCTTTCACAATTTGGTGGTACCGATGTCCGCGGCGTTGACATTGCAGGCAACTACGTAGGGGCCTTCAACGACGAAGCACAGGGCAAAGTTGTTGCAGAAGCTCTGATTGCTGCAGATGTAGATGTTCTATTTGTTGCAGCTGGTGGCTCTGGAAATGGAGCGTTTACTGCTGCAAAAGAAACTACCGATGTGTGGGTTATTGGTTGTGACGTTGACCAGTGGCATCTGGGTGAAGACGGTGACCGCAACATCGTGCTAACCAGCGCGCTCAAAGTTATCGACATCAATGTAGTGCGCGTATTGAGCGACATCGCTAATGATGCCTTTATGGGTGGCAACTACGTCTTGACTGCTGCAGAGGATTCAACAGGCCTCGTAACTTATGACGGTTCACAGCAGCTAGATGCAGCAACTATTGACGCTATCAATGATGCATTTGATGCCGTGAAAGCTGGTACCATTGTTCCTGCTTCAAACTTTAACGAGATTGACCCGACAGATTTCCCTGGTCTCTAATCGTTAGGCACCTTAAGAAGTGCTAAAATTAAGGCGACATCTATAGGGTGTCGCCTTTTTCATTGCGTGTTATTTGGTGTGTTGCCATGCGGAAGTTACTGGCTCAACTAAGCTGTAGGGGGAGCAATATCTGTGTCACATAACGAACAGCACAAAGAAATACTTTTAGAGCTGAGAAATGTCACAAAGCACTTTCCAGGCATTACTGCCTGTGATGCTATAAGCCTCGAAATTGAGCAGGGCGAAATCTATGCCATACTGGGTGAAAATGGTGCAGGTAAGTCTACCCTTGCATCAATGATTTTTGGACTATATCAGCCAGATGAAGGTCAAATATTCATGCGCGGAAAAAAAGTGCATATCGATTCCCCCAACAAGGCAGTTGCCTTAGATATTGGCATGGTTCACCAACACTTTAAGCTTATCAGCAATTACACAGTTGCCCAAAACATCATCTTGGGCGATGAGCCTAAGAAGCGCGCACTCGGCGTCTTTCCTTACGTGGACATTAAGAGCGCAGAAGATCGCATAGAGCAACTGTCAAAAGACTACGGACTAGAAGTTGATCCACGTGCCACAATCAGTAAAATTGGTGTATCTACCCAACAACGTGTCGAAATTCTGAAGATGCTCTATCGTGATGCAGAATTGCTTATTTTTGACGAACCTACCGCGATGCTCACCCCACAGGAAATCGAGAGTCTCCTCACCGTTATCGATAATCTGCGCAGTCAAGGCAAGACCGTCATCTTTATCACTCACAAGCTGGATGAGGTCATGCAAGTCTGTGACCGCTGTGCCATTTTGGCAGGCGGCAAACTCGTTGATGTCAGCCACATAAAAGACACCAGTCCTGCCAAAATGGCAGCAAAAATGGTGGGACGTGACATCGAGTTCAGTGCAAAGCGACCATCTAAGCAAATTGAAGAAACTGTTTTATCCGTGCAGAATTTACGCGTTGAGGACAGCACTGGCTTTCCACGAGTTGACGATGTCAGCTTTGAGGTGCGCGCAGGAGAAATTTTTGCAGTTGCCGGAGTCAGTGGCAGCGGACAAGTGGAACTTGCAGACACCATAGCAGGACTTGTAAGGCCCAAGCGGGGCAAAGTGATGCTGAAAGAACAGGACTTGGCAAAATTGAATGTGCGCAAACACACAGAGTCTGGCATTGCCTACATTCCAGAGGATCGTCAGTCAGTTGGATTAATTTTAGATTTTGCCCTTGATCAAAATCTTGCCTTGCGGTCATACTATCAGACGCCCTATTGCAAAACCTCACTACTCAACCAGAAAGCATTTAGCGATCATGCAGATAAACTAATCGCAGATTTTGACATTAGGTGTGCCCGAGGTGCAAAAACTCCCGTTCGCGGCATGAGTGGTGGCAATCAGCAAAAAGCAATTGTGGGACGTGAAATTGAACAAGATGCTGATCTGCTTATCTTTGTCCAGCCCACACGTGGTCTGGACATTGGAGCCATCATGTCGATTCGCAAGCGCATTCTTGATGAGCGCGATAAAGGAAAAGCAATCCTGCTGATATCACTCGAATTAGATGAAGTGATGGACTTAGCAGATACCATTGGTGTCATGTACGCAGGCAAGATGCTTGAAGTTGCACCTGCAACAGATCTCAGCATGACTAAAGTGGGCGAATATATGATGGGGGTGACAGCAAATGACTAAACAGTCTAAGATGTCCCCCGAAGAACAGCGCCTTGAGAAACTGCAAGAGCAAAGCGAGCAGAAGCGTAGGCGGCGCGACAAGGATCGAAACGTCCTGCAAGAATTGAACAGAGCACTCGATGCTGCCACTCGCACCCTGACAAAGGGTCTCATAAGGGGCTTTGGCAACGAGCGTTGGCAATCTCTTACCATTCCCCTACTTGCTATTGCACTCTCATTGGTAGCCATTTCAATTCTGGTCCTAATGCTTGGCAGCAATCCTCTTAACGTCTTTACCGGCATCCTCGCAGGTGCTGGCTGGATTCCAAAGCCTAGCTATGGTGGTGGACAGTCTCAGCTGACTGACCTGATTAGCCTAAGCATTAGTCTGACTCCCCTACTGTTTGGAGCACTAGGTTTTGTTGTGGCCATGCGCGCAGGACTATTCAACATAGGTATTGCAGGGCAGATGGTTGTTGCTGGATTTGCAGCCACTGTTCTGGTTGGCTACAGCGATTTACCAGCCCTAATCGCACGTCCGCTTGTACTAGTAGTAGGTGCTATTGCAGGAGCACTTGCAGGAGCTCTCATAGGATTTTTAAAGCACCGCTTTAACATCCATGAAGTCGTATCTTCCATCATGCTGAATAATATATTCATCCATGTGGCTAGCTATCTAATTAAAGCAAATCACCTAAATCATGCCTCGCGAAACATGAATGCTGCCAGTGCTGAAGCACGTCTTTTAACAGAGCCTGTCCAATTTGGAGAAGTTGCTGCGCGTCTGCCTGTTGGCTTTTTAGTGGCAATTGCCATGTCTTTTATCCTGTGGTTATTCTTGACAAAAACTAAACAGGGATTTGAAATGAGTGCCGTAGGCAAAAGTCCAAAGGCCGCACAATATGCAGGTATCAAGATTGGACCAACGATAGTATTTGCCATGGCGCTTTCTGGCGCAATGGGCGGACTTGCTGGCGTCACGCATTATCTGGCAAACGTCCCAGCAATGACTCCTGATGTCTTGCCCGCTTTAGGATTTGATTCGATTGCAGTTGCCTTTTTAGGCGTTGTGCATCCCCTAGGTGCAATTTTAGCAGCAACCCTGATTGCAACCTTGTCCAGCGGCGCAGTTTATATGGGCTCTGTTGCTGGTGTCCGTCACGAAGTTGCATCTGTCATTACAGGCTTGATACTGCTGTTCACTGCCTGCGGAGGTTTCTTGCGCGCATGGCTTGATAACAAAAAGCGCTCTTTTGCAGATGATGAAAACTTGAAGGGCGGTGATGCATCATGAATTTTGCTGCCATTAATTATTCTGCCATCATCGTTGACGGGCTAAGTTTTGCCCTGCCACTGCTCATCATTGCAATTGGAGGTATCTATTCTGAGCGCAGTGGCATTGTCAACCTTGCCCTTGAAGGGCTGTTGGGTTTTGGCGCTTTTACTGGTGCGCTATTTGTGGCGTCCACCGTAAGTCTTTTTGCAGTAACCTCTGATGTTCCCATGTACCTAAGCTTTGTCCTTGCGGCACTGGGAGGCGCCATATTTGCAATGCTTCATGCTGCTCTATGCATCAAATTCATGGCCAATCAGGTCATCAGTGGTGTTGTTATCAATATTTTATCTGTAGCACTTACTGGTTTTCTCACTTCAACCATTAATGCAAATATTTTTGGTCAGGCCTCTGAGCGGTTCATGCTGCAAACATCACCAAGATGGGACATTCCTTACTTAATGGAAATTCCCATTCTAGGAGCAGCCTTTACCCGCGTCTATCCCTTTATATTCATTATCTTGATAGTCGCTGCTTTTGCCTGGTATCTGCTGTACAAGACTCGATTTGGTCTACATGTACGTGCTGCTGGTGACAACCCGCAAGCACTGGATGCTGCTGGTATTAATGTTGCACGCGTTCGCTTCACTGCTGTCGCTATTTCAGGAGCTCTTGCTGGAATTGGTGGCATGAGTTTTGCCTATTCGATTTCAACCAACTTTTCGCCTGCAATCTACATGGGCTTTGGCTTTCTTGCTATCGCTGCACTGATTTTTGGCAATTGGAGGATTGTGCCCACCTTTGCAGCCTGTTTAATCTTTGGGCTGACACGCAGTGCCGCCTTTCAACTGTTACCTGTCTTTGATGCAGGAGCTGCCGTAATTGATCTTGCGATGACCGCACCCTTTGTCGTTACACTATTGCTACTAGCAATATTTGGCAAAAAGAATAAGATGCCCCGAGCTTTGGGTGAGATATATGACAAGTCAAAGAGGTAAATATGAATTTAGCAAAATACATAGACCATACAAATCTGGCAGTAGATGCTAGCGAGAGCGACATCCGCCTGCTTTGCGCAGAAGCTATCGAACATGGCTTTGCCGCGGTTTGCATTAATCCAATCTGGGTAAAACTTGCATCTGATTTGCTGCGTGAAAGCCGTGTGAAAACATGTACTGTAATAGGTTTTCCTACGGGTGCTCACATGGCAGAAGTTAAGCTACAAGAAGCACAACTTGCACTTGCTAATGGCGCAGATGAGCTTGACACAGTTATTAATGTCGCAGCTCTCAAGGCAAACGACGTGCAAACACTGCAGGACGATATCGCCCCGCTCGCAGATGCTGCACACGCTGCAGGTGCAACGCTCAAAGTAATCCTCGAGACTGCTCTGCTGAGCGATGCAGAGACTGTTCGTGCCTGCGAACTCTGCTGGAAATTTGGAGCAGACTACGTTAAGACTTCTACGAGCATGTTAAAGGGCGAAAAAAGCGGAGCGAGCATCCATGCTGTAAAGCTAATGCATCAACACAGGCGTGGCATATCAAATGTTGGTGACCCTATGGGAGTAAAGGCCTCAGGTGGGATACGTGACTTTGATACCGCTGTCGCCATGATAGAGGCTGGAGCCACCAGGCTCGGAACCTCATCTGGCATTGCCATCGTTACAGATTCCACTTCAGACAGTGATTACTAGCTTTGCCACACCAAATCCTCGGTATCATTCCCGATGGAAGATAAAAGCTCGATGGACGAATATGCTAATTGTATACTAGACTTGTGTTAGAGCGTCATAAAGTAAGTTCGCCAGTAAAGGGACGCTGTATTCCTTGGAAAATTTTTAATCAGCCAGGTCGTTAATCATAGAGGGGATTTAGAAGACAAGGAGCTAAGCCATGGCAGTCAAAATTGTTACCGACTCTACTGCAAGCCTCACCACAGAGGAAATCACCGATAACAATATAAAGGTTGTCACACTCTTTTTAGTTAGTGACGGCGCAGCAACCCCCGAGATTGAAATTGACACAGACGCATACTATTTAACGCTTAATGACCTTGATGCACTGCCAACTTCAGCACAGCCAACACCTGCAAGTTTTCTTGACGCTTTTAATGAGGTGCTCAATGCAGGCGACGACGTTCTTGCGATATTTACTGCCAGTGGACTTTCTGGAACCTATGAAGGTGCGCGCATGATGGCACGTCAAATCAAAGCGGATCGTCCAGATGTGGCAGGTCGCATATCAATAGTTGATAGCACTTCTAATGGTCGCGCACTGGCATATCCCGTTCTTGCTGCTGCAAAAGCTGCAGCAGCAGGTGCCAATCTTGAGACTTGCACAGAACTGGCAAAGTATACTTCTTCTTGCACACGTTTTGTTTTTGCCCCACAATCATTGGAACATCTGCGTCGTGGTGGGCGAATTGGGCGTGCAAGTGCTTTGCTTGGGACTGCATTGAAGCTGGTTCCCGTATTGGGGCCTGATAAAAAAGATGGTACCGTTCACACGTATGCAAAAGTACGTACCTTGCCTCGTGCGATGGACAGCATTAAAAATATTATGATGGACGATAGTGAAAAATTTGGAGGGCTTAAATCAGCCTGCGTTCACAACATCGCAGATGTCGTACGTGCAGAAGAGTGGACAGAGACAACAATCAGACCATTGCTTGATGGGTTATTGAGCGATCCAGAAATTCCTGTTATGCCTGTTCCACCCGTAATCGGTACTCACGTAGGTCCTGCAATAGGTATTGCTTGGGTGACGAATAAACCCTTACCGCAACTGAATTAATACGTTATTGCACAAGCAATTATCGTAGTCTTATTTGTGGACGCACTCCTTCTAGAAAGCAGTAAAGTCAAAAGCAGCCTTGAAGGCTGCAGATTCAAATGCTGATTCAAAGTCTTGCGGATTGAATAGCTCTACGGGCGGCAAGGCTATGAGGCCTCTTTCAAGATAGCGAAGAGCTGGGGCAAAGGGACCGCAGCGGCTACCACGTATGGTTATTTCTCGTACGACAATCTCGCTCATATCGATTTCAACTTTTGATGCATATGTTGATTTCATTACCAGTAGACCGCCTGACCTTGTTAGCGCGATTGCAGCATCCAGTCCGCTGGGGCTACCTGTTGCATCTATGACAACTTCATAGCCACGCATATCTTTCGCATCAATGGACGCACTCTGCTCTCCCACTGCGGTTTTCTCAAGCAGTCGAGTCTGGGCAAAAGGCTCATACAGAACAAGCTTTTCTGTGTGACGACCAAATACGGTAAGCGGTGCACCTGTTAAGGCTATGATTTGTCCAATCATGTAAGCCAGGCGTCCGTCCCCCACTAGCGCCACTGATTGCTGTGGAAGGATCTGAGATTGCTCGACTATTCGAATAGCCGCTGCAAGAGGTTCTGCAAAGATTGCTGCTTTGTCGGGTAAGTCGTCTGGAATAATATGCAGTAGGCGCATGGGTAGCGTGATGTAGTCTGCGAAACAGCCGTCACGATTGTGGATGCCTGCTACAGTACGTTGCGGACAGTGTGATGACCTATTGGTTGAACAATATGGACAACTTGAATCGAAGCAGCTGCAGTTGATTTCACCTACGACACGCTTACCAATAAGGTCCCTTGGATTTAGAGGATTTAATCCTGGCAGATGCATTTCGCTGGAACACGTAAGATCCTTCGCTTCACTCAGGAATGGAGAAGAGCTGCTGCCCTCACTTTCCTCTACAGATTCGACTATGCCCGTGAACTCATGTCCCATAACGGCATTAAAGCCAGGCACATAGCCATGCATGATTTCACGATCAGTATTGCACAGTGCAGCAAGCGTAACCTTAATCAACGCCTCGCCTGCCACAGGAACTGGACGCGGATAGCTGTCATCAAAGTGCGTACGTATGCCGTCATAAACTATTGCCCTCATCGCTGCATTTTCTCCTATAGTCCAATCAAAAAATGATAGGCGCCTTAGGGTGCGCTGTAGGGAAATCCTGTATCTGGTTCTTGCGCGCAGCGTATTTAACTCATACGTGAACACAGGGTTCAGGCACAGAATTGCTCTACGGTGTGCCCTAGGGTGCCAACAGTACCACTACTTAGAAGTGTTGCACTGCACTTTTAAGTAGTGCGGTCATAGTAGGCCCTACCTCTATCCCAACATCTACCACATCGCTGCCACAAAGCAGTTCCTCGCTAATGCCTGCTGCGAGGTTAGTAACGCAGCTAACACCACTGACTCTGATCCCCATATGGCGCAGTGCTATCGCCTCTACCACGGTACTCATGCCCACAACATCGATGCCAAGATTCTTCATTGATTGAATTTCTGTTGGAGTCTCAAACTGGGGTCCTGTAAATTGGGCATATACTCCCTCGCGCAGCTGTATACCTAGCTTATCTGCCGCGTTGCGAAAGGTGTCTTGCAGATCAGCGTCATAAACATGGGTCATATCAGGAAAGCGTGTGCCCAGCTCATCAATATTTGGCCCAATCAATGGTGAAGGCACAAAGGTTGAAATGTGGTCGGTAATAAGCATTAAGTCGCCTTCTCGCATGCCATCAGCAAGACCACCTACAGCGTTCGTTAGAACAAAGTTGCGTACGCTCAATCTTGCAAGCAGGCGGACAGGCAATACGACATCTGACATGGGATAACCCTCGTAATAATGAACACGTCCCTGCATGATTACTACAGGAGTACCACCTAGGTCGCCAATCACAAAACGTCCTTTATGACCAGGCGCCGTTGACACAGGAAAGCCTTCAAGGTCACCATAAGAAACGACAAGAGGGTCTTCAATAGCATCAGCAACATCCCCAAGTCCACTTCCCAGCACAATTGCAGTAGCTGGCATGGACACGCTCTGCCGCGCGAGTATTTCCTGCATTTGGTTTTCGATTCTTACAAGTTTTTCCAGTATGTTCATTACCGCATCCTTTCTAAAGAGACGTATCAAGAGAGCCTGTTGAACTTGCATCTGCTGTTAAAGGAAGAGGTTGTAGGTAGCTGTTTAACGCATATTCTGCTGATGGTGTTTTGCAGGCAAGTTCATTGGTTTGTAGACGAGCTACTGCCGCACGCACAATCATGGCAGCATTATCACCGCAATACTCGAGGGGCGAGATGAGCACTTCAACATCTATGTCTGCCAATGCTTCTGTAAGAGCTGTGCGCAGAACCTTATTGGCTGCTACCCCACCTGCAAGGATGAAGTGCTTGACATCTGTTTCCTGAACCGCACGAACGGCTTTTGCCACTTGCACGTCAACGACTGCCTGCTGAAAGGACGCTGCGATATCAGGAATGTTAAGTGCCTGTCCGGCTTGTTCTGCTTCGCGAATGTAGGTTATAACTGCAGTTTTGAGACCAGAAAGCGAAAAGGCATAGTCCTTGCTGTGCAGCATTGCACGAGGAAAGTCGATGGCATGTGGGTTACCACTCTCTGCAAGCTTCGACAGAATGGGTCCACCTGGATAGCCCAATCCCAACACCTTTGCAACTTTGTCAAAGGCCTCACCTGCTGCATCGTCAAGCGTTTCACCCATCGTTTCATACTCGAAAGGTCGCGGACAGTGCACCAATGTAGTATGACCGCCCGATACGATAAGCGTGACATGCGGTACTGGAAGATCAGTGCCATCGAGAGCACAAGCGTAAAGGTGGCCTTCAAGGTGGTTTATTCCATAGACAGGAATTTGCAATGCCCAGCCCAGAGCTTTTGCGTAGGCATGACCTACCACAAGGGCACCAATTAGACCTGGCCTGTCAGTTACCGCAATGCCCGTGAGATCTGTAAGCGATACTCCTGCCTGACGAATTGCCTCATCAACAGTGGCAACGATTGCCTCACTGTGTTTGCGACTGGCGATTTCTGGAACTACTCCACCAAAACGTGCATGAAATACTACTTGGGATGCAATGACATTGCTCAGCAAATCTGTGCCCGACATAAGCGCAACTGCAGTTTCATCACAGGATGTTTCGATTCCTAGAAGGAGTTGAGGATGTTGAGGTGCAGAAGATTCTTCGCTACGTTCAGGAATGATAGGGTCTTGTTCTGAATGAAACGGGATGGTAATGTGTGCATCGTCTGCTGGATATCGCTGAGGATGTTGCTTTTGCTCGGCTTCTTCTGCATAAGACATTCTGGTGTACTGTGGCAGCACTGCTGATGGATATCCTGACTGGAAAGCCTGTGCCTGTGTAAAGTTACTCAGAAGCTGTTGAGGATTCAAGTTTCCTGGATCAAGTTCGAGTCCGTAGAGCGGAATGGCCAATGCCTGAGCGATGCCCTTTGCTGCTGCCACTCCAATGCGCACGCCAGTGTATGAACCAAGTGTTGTGCCAACAGCTATTGCTCCTAACTGATCGCGTGTGATATCTGCTGAAGCAAGTGCTGCATCAATCAGAGTCAGCAGTTGCGTGTTTGCCGCACGCTTTGCCTGCAATGACGATTCTATCAACACTTTGCCAGTACTGCCACCTACCAGTAGCTGTGCAGCAACAAGGATGATCTCGTCACCTGATGTATCAAAAGCCAGCAGATACTTCATTGCTGCAATCTACTTTGCACTTGCGTTGCCAGTTCAGTGCCACGTTCACTTAATGAAAGCAATTCGATTGTTCGTGAGTCTGTGCCCGTAATCTGCAGAACAACTTGCAGGTCAGCACAAGCGACTACCTTTTTGAACATGTCGCCCCATTCGATTAGCACTACTTCACCTGCATCTGGTGCAACTATGTCCCAAAAATCAAGGTCATCCAGTTGCTCTGCAGCATCGAGGCGATACAAATCCAGATGATTAAGTGGGATTCTACCTGCAGTGTACTGCTTCATGATTGCAAACGTAGGACTGGTAACAGACTCGGTAATGCCCAGTCCTTGCGCGAGTGCCGATGCAAGTTTTGTTTTTCCTGCCCCCAAATCACCTGACAGTATAATGACATCACCTGGCTGAAGGCATTTTCCCAATTCGTGACCCACGTCAATCGTTTGAGCAGCAGATGAACTTTCTATGTGCGGCAAAGAATGCAGTGGGGACACCGTTATCGTTTCTCTGTCTATGTGTTTTCCTGCGAAGGCGAATGATTGGACAAATGATTGGAAGCAGTCCCTTCCGCAGAATCGTCTGCGCTTTCTTCTGCAAGCAGCTTCTTTAACAGTGGAGCAGCTGCAAGGAATGGCTCGCGCTTTGTTCTGTCATAAATGGTTGCCGCGGGATGATACAGGGGAAGAATAAGATAATCTTTGGATTGATAGAGACGACCCTGCAATGCTGCCATGCTATCCTTCCTCTGCAGCACATACCGTGTTGCAAAGGTTCCCAGAGTCACAATGACAGACGGTCCTATCGCTGGTATTTGCGTCTTTAGATACTTGCTGCAAACATCAATTTCTGCAGGCATTGGATTACGATTTTTGGGAGGACGACATTTAACGACATTGGTGATGTAGATATCATCACGTTTGAGATCTGCTGCTGCAAGAAGCTCGTCAAGAACTTTGCCTGCTGCACCTATAAAAGGTTGTCCCCCTTCATCTTCTGTCCGTCCTGGAGCCTCACCAATGAAAACTATGCGAGCCGCATCAGAGCCACTGCCCCACACAACTTGTGTGCGCGTTTTGTGCAATTCGCACTTTCGGCACTTACTTGCAAGTTGCGCAAATTTATCTTGAATACGTGTAGGCAATGCCTTATCAGAACCAGAGCATGAAACATCGGGTGCAGGGGTATTCTGACAAGAATGGACGTTCTCTGCCGATTGAGCACTACACATTACGGTAGACTCGCTCAAGCCGCTGACCTAACCCACAAAGAACTTCATAAGAGATAGTTTGCGCTTGCTGGGCAACCTCATCAACAGAAATATAGCCGTCTGTTTTTCGCAGGGTTCTGCTTCCTTTGGCATTTGCAAGCTTGCGAACACTGACAACATCGCTGCTGCGCCTAGGCGCACCTATCAGGACAAATTCGTCTCCCTTTTCTAGATCCATACTGGTATTTGCTGCTGCCATCATTTGATCCATACAAATATTACCGACCTGTTCGATGCGCTTTCCTGTTCTGTCGCACAGGATGTCAATCTTGTTTGAGCACAAGCGCGGCATACCATCTGCATAGCCCAATGGCAGGGTGATAACCTGCATAGCTCTATGGGCACGCCAGGTAAAGCCATAGCCCACTCCATCACCCATGCCAACAGGTTTAACAAGAGATGCACAGGCACGTACACTGAGTGCTGGAACCAGATCTAAGACGTTGCGTGTGTCATCTGATGGATGTATCCCGTATAAGCTAATGCCAACGCGCACCATGTCAAAGAAGGCTTCAGGCCTTAGGAGAGTTGCCGCACTATTGCAGGCATGTACCAGCTGCGGACGCAAGTTCATGTCAGTCAGTCTACGCACAATGCCCTGAAATGTCTCGAACTGCTGGCGCGCATCCCAGTCGCCTGCTACATCTGCTGTAGCAAAGTGAGTAAAGATGCCGCCCATTCGCATATTTTGCAAGTTGGCTGCCTCGCGCACAATTGTCACTGCCTGCTCTGCGGGAACGCCAATACGATTCATGCCCGTATCGACCTTCAAGTGATAGACAACTTCTTTCTGCCCCAACATTCCGTAGCCGGCAAGAGTCTGCAGAAAGTCAATGCTCGCAACAGTGCAGGTGATATTTGCTTCGAGCAGTTCAGGGAGTGCTGTTTCTGGAGGTTCTGAAAGTAATAGGATTGGTACTGTGATCCCTGCAGTGCGCAATTCAAGAGCTTCATCAACTGTTGCAACACCTACCCAGTCAGCACCTGCTTGTACTGCTGCCTGTGCTACGGCAGGAGCGCCGTGACCGTAGGCATCAGCTTTTGCGACTGCCATAAACTTTGGCGTTCGCACCACAATCCTTTGTGCAGATGCCACCTGGCTTGCACTATCTGCAAGATAGCGGCGGAATGTTGTTACGTTTTCGCGGATGGCATCGAGATCAATGTCGAGCCATGCATGACGGTGGCTTGTCATAGACTGTCCTTGTCCTCGCTGGGTTCGGCAGAGCGTACGCTACTGTTGCCAATATCACTGTCTGCCTCTTCTGGAGCTTTGCCAGAATTGCCCTTATCAATATCACTGCCAACCCCATCACCTTCATCAAGCAGTGCGCGTAGTTCTTTGAATTCACGCGCCAGTTCTTCGCGTGCACTGGGTTGTGGTTTTGGTGCAGGTCTTGCTTGATTAGTTAGCGCCACTGCAGATGCAACCGCTGTTGTCTGTGTATAAGAAAGTGATAGATGCATCTCGACAATTCCCATTTGCTGGGCGTACTCTGCCGCTGCACCATAGAGTCTGGGATAAGGTTTTCCTTTTTCATCGCGCGCAACTTCGACATCAAGGAATTTCATACCTCGAAAACCTGTTCCCAAAGCCTTCAAAACCGCTTCTTTTGCCGCAAAACGCAAAGCATAATGGATTTCTGGACGTGCCTTGTGCTCGCAGTACCACTGTTCCTCTTCAGAGAAAAGCCGCTGCTTCATGCGCGGTCTGCGCTGAAGTGCTGCACGCATACGCTCGATTTCTACGATATCAACTCCGAGCCCTACAACCATATCACGCCACTCACTCTGTGCTTGTCAGCTTTGCCTGTGCAACTGCCACATCAGCTGGCTTATCAACATCTGCTCCAATGCTTGCATAATCACTGAAGATTGCTGCGCTGGTAACACCTGTCAGCAACTTTATACGATCTTCGACATCGTCTAGGTCAAGCCTGCCCATTGCCAACTTTATTACAAACTTTATACCTGCAACACTTGCAAGCTTCATGGGGCTTTTGCGCGCATCAAACAATTCTTGAGCAAAGTCATACAAAACCTGTAGGTGCTTTGGATTAAAGACAGCTGCATTACCACCAGTAACTTTTCCCACGCGAATTTTGATAAAGGTGCGCTGCGCACCAGGATAGGTCGCCTGCATTACTTCCTGAGTAACAAAGGGATAAGAAAGTTCTGCACCGCGTTCAACAGTCTGTACTATCAGGTCATCAATAGCCTCTGGGCTTACCGTCGGGATATCAGAAGTCACGGTAACAATCAAATCGCTTTGAGGGAGCATGTCCAAAGCCGCAACCATGTTTTCAGATATTTGTCCGTCTGATCGCACAACATGGGTGGCAAGATGCTCCCACTCGCTGCTGTCAGGGCCTGCTGGCAACACAACAACAACGTCACGTACAATCTGTGATTTTGCCAAAGCCTCAAGCACCCATTGCACCATAGGCTTTTCTGCAATCTGAACCATGCCCTTTACAGGAGTATTTGGATCAATGACACTGCCATCGCCACCTGCGAGCACAACGGCATCAACGGCAAGATCATTTATGGATTTCTTATTTTTCCCTGTTTCGTTTTTCATGGTGTCTATTATACGGCTGTTAGCGATAGCGCGAAAAGATTTTTCAGTAACAGCTACTGGACGATATGAATACCTTTATCTGTGGTTGTTGTTTCTGCAGTCCACCAGCCTTGTTCTTGTGCTTTTTGTGCTACGCGATGCATGCAATCGGCAGAATTGCATAAGGCAATGGACGCACTGCCCGACCCTGCTACCATAGCAAGGTCCACACATTTATCAGCACGAAGGAATTCCAGCACCTTACCTGTTTCTGGGGACACTTGGACTGCCGCAGCTTCAAGATTATTCTTCCACACATCAATATCGTGGACTGGTTGTGGATTGGTGTCGAATGCCTTGTACACTGCGCCTGTTGAACTGTGCGTATCTGACGGCTTAACGATCAAGACATGCAATCCACTGATGGGATCGCGCGATTGTTGAAGTATCTCTCCTCGCCCTGTCATAACACTTGCGGTTGTAGGAGCCAAAAACAGAGGAACGTCAGAGCCTATCTGTGCTGCCAATTTAAGATGCTGTGGGTCATCTGCAGAAATGTCCCACAAATGCGAGATCGCATAGATTGTTGCCGCAGCATTTGACGAGCCTCCGCCCAGTCCTGCGCCATGAGGAATGTGCTTTTGTAGCTTGAGCGTGACGGCTGGCAATTCTCTCCCATAGAGATCTGCCATACCGTGCGCTGCCCGCACAACCAGATTGTCTGCGTCTGGAATACCTAAATTGGTCGTTGAAGTAAATGAAAACTCTTCTGCAAAAGTCACATGTAATTCATCATGCAGGTCAAGCAGGTGAAAAAAGGAATCAACGTAATGGTAGCTATCACCACGAACAGCCCCTATCGAAAGGGACAGATTCATTTTTGCGGGTGAGATGACTATCATGAATATTGCTTACGTTATTACGGTAACAGACATGTCAGAAATCCAGTCCCGCAAGTACCAATTAAGTCAAATACTCAACCCAGGGAAAGAGAGTTTCCTTTGTTTCGTGATGCAGCACTTCTACGGCTCCCGTTAACACGTCAACATACTGGTAAGATGCATGCGTTTTGCGATTACGCTTTTCATGAACTTCGAGAACAAATAGTGAGGGGTGAATCTGCGTAATACGTCCATGTCTCTCTAATATTTTTGAGCGCCCCAAATTTGCCTTTATGCAGACAAAATCGCCCTTCATTTCTTCTAGCGTGCCCTTAATGCGTGTAACGGCCTGAACCGGTCGAATCGTTTCCATTAAATAAGGTTTCCTTGAATTTTATATAAAAAATACTGTCCGAGCTAATAACCTTGCATATTATAACAGAAAGGTCACATTTTTGCATAGCCCTCTGACGGTAAGATAGCATATATCTTTTGTTGATTTTCAGTGTGATTTTTGGCTGTGGTCAATAACTACTATTTCCGTGCAAATAAAGCACAGATAAGGGGTACACAGTATGTCGGACTTAAAATGGAAGATTGATTGCAATAGGTGTACACTGCTCGTAATCGACATGCAAAATGACTTCGTTTTGAACGGAGCAATCATGGAGGTTCCAGAAGCGAAAAAGCAGATTCCTAAAATCAAGGAGCTTATTGACAACTGTCGTAAACTGAACATCCCCATTATCTACACTGTTCATCAGACTGATCCCGTGTACAATCCCCTTGAAATTGCATCATTTCCTCACCTAAAAGATGCGGGCATGCGCGCTGGCACAGATGGCATCAAGGTAGTTTCAGATCTTGCTCCACAACACAACGACTATGTATTGCAAAAGCGTCGCTATAGTGCATTTTTCCAGACAGACCTTGAACTGATTTTGCGCAATATCCATGCTCACGGCAATGATGAAGATGGCAGAGTACGTCCAGCAGTGGACACGCTCATCATTTGTGGCACTGTCACAAATATATGTTGTGAATCTACCGCGCGTGACGCCTATTATAGAGATTACAAGGTAGTGTTTGGATCTGACATCTGTTCCGCACTTACGAAAGCACAGCACGATGCGTCTTTGGTCAACATGAACCTATTTGGACAGGTCATGGACTGCGATTCAATTATTAAAGGACTTGCTGGTGCTGACGACGCTTAGCAATGATTATGCCAATCATTGTCACAAGTGCAATACCTATAAGTATTGCTGCGGCAACCATTAGCCCGTCCAACACAGTCTCTTGCCCCGTCGTCACACTGTAGGTGACGCTTAGAGTAATGGGCTGCAAAGCTTCTGGGTTGTGGAAAATCTGACCAAACTGTGACTCGCCATGTGCGTTAGGTCCAAGAAATTCAACCGTTCTGTCGATTTCATCGTGTACAGTGCTGCCCACGGGCAAGTTTGTTATCATGCTGAGCGCCGTAAGATCTGTCAGCGGAGTGTACTCCATTATGACAATATAGTCTCCATTTTCCAGCTGCACAGCGGGATTGATAAACAGGTTATATTCGATTTGCACATTGTGATAGCTCGTGAGAGTTACTGTGTAGATGTCCAGATTGTATTCTGTGCGAACGTCGTAGGGATATTCAAAGGTGTGACTGGATTCGATGCCATCGTCAGATGCCTCGCCAAACCAGATGATTTCTGTTCCTGCGGGAAGCGCAATTTCAACCGTTGCTGGCAGCACAACCTCAGGATCTAGATGTCCGCGTATCGCCGCGAAATAGCTATCTGCATCTACACGATGCAGAACAAAACTCATAGCATCAAAGGGAATGATGCTATCTGCTACTACAGATGCCGTAGGCTCTGCCTGTTCGGGCTCGGGGGTAGCGGCAACAGCTTCTGGCAACATCAACAGCATCCCTACTAGCGCAAATACTGTAATGATTACCGTGATTGCCCTTTTTTGCTTGTTCAGCTGCTTGACTGTGTCGCCCTGTATCGCCAATGCCGCTTGTGTTTTAACGTGCTGCAATCTGCCTACCGTGTCCCCTATTGAATCTGCTGGCGTCTTTTTACAAGAAGGACAGCACCTATCGCGATAATGGCCACCACAAGCATACTTACGATTACAACGATTAGGCCATCAAAAAGATTGTTATCAACAGGTGTTCCCATGCCAAGCGGTGGCGTATAAGTGACACTGGTAGCAATGAGCTCCATTCCCGCTGGATCCCACATGATATAGCCGAATTGTGGGTCACCATCCACGGTATCGCCAAAGTAGTCAATCCCCTCATCGTGTGGCACACTTCCAGGGGGCAAGTTTGTTATCATGCGCAATGCCACAAGGTCAGTTAGCGGAGTGTATTCCATTACAACCCTATAAGTACCATCTCCAAGCGGTGCTACAGGCATTTCAAACAGGCTATACTCAATCTGCACATTGGGATATTCAATCAGTGTCACTGTGTAGATATCGAGTTGTCCTTCAGTGCGAACAGTGTGAGCGTCTTCGAAATCGCGATCGTGTACAATGCTGCCACCAGATGGCTCACCAATCCATATAATTTCTGATCCCGCAGGAACAGCGATTTCAGCGGTCACAGGAAGCTCAATCTCTGGATCTAGATATCCTTTTACTGACGCGACATAGGTACTTTCCAGACGACGCAAGAAAAAAGTTATGGCCTCAAGCGGTACGACCTCTGTTGCATCACCGGACTCCTCAGGAAGAGCTGCTGCTGTTGGTGGAACCATCATCAGCGCAGCTGTCAGTGCTAGCGAAAGAAAGACTGCAGTAAATACTTTGAACATTTGTGAGAATCGATTAGTGAGTAGCTGATTAATCATGCTGTTTTCCTTAAAGTAGGCGCACATCGATATCGATGGTCAAGGTGCCCGTTTATTCTGCCTGTTCTTTTGTCTGCGTACTAGCTGCTATTGAGTGTTGTTGAATAGCGATAGTGATTTTTTCAATGACATCATTGCGAACGGCTTTTGCGCCAACCAGAATTCCATTGGCAATAGCCTCTGGCGATGATGACCCATGTGCCACCAGGCACAATCCTTTCGTTCCCAACAAAGGAGCTGCACCATACTGCTCTGGGTCAAGCTCCAGCTTGAGCTCACGGAATTTTCCTTTGAGCGTTAATGCCGCAAGCTTTGTGATTGGCGTTGACATGAATATGCTTTTGAGCTTGCCCAAAAGAAAGCTTAGTGATCCCTCAAGCGTTTTCAAGACCACATTACCTGTAAATCCATCAGTAACAATAACGTCAGCCTTGCCCTCAAGGATGTCGCGACCTTCAACATTGCCAATAAAATTAGCAGTTTGTTCGCGCATTAGGATTTGGGCTTCTTTTGCCAGTTCAGAGCCCTTGCCCTCTTCAGAGCCAATATTAAGTAATGCCACACTGGGATTTTCCACGCCCAAAATAGAGGAGGAATAGGCGCGTCCCATCTGCGCAAACTGGAGTAAATATTCTGGCTTGCAGTCAGCATTTGCCCCAGTGTCTGCCAACACTACTGGGCGCTTGCCAGGCAATACGACTGCAAGTGTTGGGCGCTGGACTCCGCGTATGCGTCCTACAACTAATGTCCCTGCGACCAAACAGGCTGCCGTTGATCCTGCAGAAATGAAGCCCTGTGCTACACCCTCTTTAACTAGACGTGCAGCAACCACCATTGATGCATCCTTTTTATTGCGAACTGCACGTGCTGGATCGCTCTCGTCCATCGCAATTTCTTCTGTGGTGACAACAGCGTTAACACGTCCCTGTGCAGACGCACTGGCAGCAAAAGGCTCTACCACGTCTGCAGGACCACAAAGCGCAACGCGTAGGTGTGCATCGCGCTGCAATGCAAGTGCAACACCGTCCAAAACAGCACTCGGCGCAAAATCGCCACCAAGTGCATCAACTGCAATAGTTGTAAAATTCACATCTAGGCTTCAGTCTCAATGATTTCTTTGCCCTTATAGTACCCGCAGAATCCACATACTCTATGGGGCAGTTTCGCCTCGTGACATTGCGGACATTCTTGTGTATTTTCTGCACTAATCGTATGGTTCGCACGACGCGAATTTGTCTTTGCGCGTCCCTTTTTCCTCTTTGGTACTGCCATCTGGATTGCTTCCTTTTCTCATGTGTTTTAGGTAAAACTTCAACTGAACAGTATAGCACTCCTGCGCTTTTCTGTGGAGATATAACGTGATAGAATTTGTCCGTTAGTTTATATCCTTACATTGGAAATGAGGTAGACAGATGAGTATTCAAAGAGGCAGCATATTTGTGCTCGCGCTCGCGCTGTGCATGATGGTTGGTCTACTCCCCATACAGGCAGTTGTTCCCGTATTTAGCATGCCAGAAATTATAAGCATTGCCGGTGCAAATCCAGAAGAAGAAGGCAGTGTCTTTGACGACCCCGCCGCAGAGGATCCTGACGGCAGAATCGCTCCTGAAGCAGGTGTAGATAATGAGCTGCTTCGCACTGAGGATGGTGCAGAAGGTGAAATGGGTGAGCCTATAAATGACTTCGATCCTATTCCTGGGGAAGACGGATACGAAGGAATAGTTCCAATCACTGATGATCTGCTCTTAGATGATGACCTTGATGCAGGTGAGGAAGCAGATGATGCTGTCACTAACACCGGAGGCGGCATATTTGACACATGGATACCAGCTGCTATAGCTGCTGTTGTACTAATAATTTGCGGTATAGGAGCCTATTTCCTTGCCACCAAATCTCCTAAACAGCCAAAAGTTCAATAGGATAATCACTGCATAAACAAGTGAAAGTGCGATGGTTTCTACCGTCGCACTTTCTACTCAACCGTATCATCGGTGACAGGGGATTGTATCACCACCGATACCTGCATTTTTCTATTGTGCCGACAAGCCCAATACATTGCAATCAAAAAAACGCCGATTGACACAATTGACAAATTTATCTAGCAAGAATTCTCGAACATCGACTCTTAATCAAGCTGGAACGGTTCAAGTGGAAGTAGTTTTTGCTTAGCCCCACTAAGCTACAAGCTCGCTCTCGATGCGTGATATCTTTTCTTCTGGACCAGCAATGATGACGTGCTCAACATTGCGCGTATGGCTTATATCCCCCACTCTTTCACCACTGAAATTGAAAATGCCAATTTGCGCACCCACATAGCGCTTGAAGTCATAATCAAAGACTGCAACACGCCCGTAACCCATCTGCTTTAGCCACTCTTTGATATCATCTGCACTGACCCAGGATTCATTATTGTAAGAAATAACCATGATTTCAGCATCAACATTTTCAATTGTTTCTCTGAATGTCTCTGGCATTGCCCTTTTTGAATTGAACGAGCTTTTTGTAACATCATCACGTGCGTCAATCCGCTTGCATGCCTTTCCGTAATATTCAGGAGCATCCCAGCGTACCAGGGTCTCCCAAATGTGATAGTTCGTGTAATAACGGTGCTGATTATAGGGTGGATCCAAGTATGCTAGATCAAAGCGTCCTAGTTCTTTTGCGAGCTCTGTCGCATCTCCTAGGCGAGCATGTCCTTTTCCTGGCAACAGTTCAGGAATTCGCAACTCTATGTCATTATGTGCACGAGCAGCCCACTGCTTAAGATATGCCATTTGCACGCCAGTCGTTGAATCAACTCTGTCAGCTGCAAGCATCAGCGTGGTCAGCAAGACAGGATAGAAGGGATGTTCTGAAAATTCTTCCTCAATCGCATTGCGCATGCTGTCAATACGCATCCCGTTTTTTGGCTGAAAGAAATGGGAGTCCTCGCAAAATGCTTTTGTGAAATAGCCTGCATGTCCCGGAAGCGACATCAGATACTGTTTGATCTTTTCTAGCTCTGCAATATCAATATCACGCGCGTCAGTCTCGATATAGGTCTGTGCAAGTACCTTAGAATAGCTTGCAATATCTACTGCCGTAACTTCAAGTCCCTGCTTTTTGTATTCTTGTGCAACACGAGTCGTTCCTGTAAACAAGTCCAGAGCAGTCTTTGCTTGAGAAGTCTGTGCAATGGCTCCAAGTACAGGAACTAGGGTTCTTTTTGATCCCAAGTATTTAATCAAAATGTTTCTGCTTGCTATGTACCATTTCGGGCGGAAACTAGATGAAAGCCCGCTGATGTGAGTGCTTCTTTGATTTCTTCGATCTGCTCAAAGTCTCTGGTCTCGAGACCTATGGTCAAATAGCAGCTTGTAATCGCGATATTAGGATCAGAGCCTGAATACCGAACGTTTACGACGTTGCCCCCACATTTCGAGATAATGCTGCTAACGCCCACCAGTTGTCCTGGTTTATCTTCGAGCGCAATCTGCAAAGTAGCATTTCTGCCACCGGTAACAAGACCGCGCGTAATTACGCGGGACAGAATATTTACATCAATATTGCCGCCCGATACTATGCAGACAACTTTTTTTCCTTTGATGGGCAGCTTATCAAACATAACTGCCGCAACACTTGCTGCGCCTGCTCCCTCTGCGATGAGCTTTTCTTTTTCCACCAGCGCCAGTATTGCAGCTGCTATCTGATCCTCACTTACGGTAACAATCTCATCGACATATTCCTGTGTCATCTCCAGTGTTTTTGCTCCTGGCGTCTTTACGGCAATTCCGTCAGCAAAGGTAGCAGCTGTGTCTAAAGTTACCACCTCGCCACATGCCAAGCTTTCAAACATGCATGATGCCTTTTCTGCCTGCACGCCATAAATCTTAACATCTGGCTTGAGGTGTTTCATCACATAGGCAATTCCTGCAATCAGACCGCCGCCGCCAACAGGAACAACGATTGCGTCGAGATCTGCAAGTTGTTCTAAGATTTCAAGTCCGATGGTGCTTTGTCCCTCTATCACTGCATCATCGTTAAAGGGATGAATGAAGGTTGCTCCTGATTCTTTTTGTAGAGCAAGAGCATGGGCGTGGGCATCGTCATAGGTGCCAGGCACAAGCACGACATCAACTACATCTGCACCCAATTTTTTAGTCGCCTCTACTTTGCTGATAGGCGCACCATCAGGCATGCAGATCACGCAGGAAATATCCATCTCTGCTGCTGCAAGAGCAACTCCTTGCGCATGATTGCCTGCAGAACAGGCAATAATACCTGCTTTTTTCTGCTCGTCAGTCAGCTGACTGATTTTGTAATATGCACCACGCAGCTTAAAGCTGCCCGTCAGCTGCAAATTTTCCGTCTTTAGATAAAGCTGTGCATCTGTACCCAGATTTGGAGCATCAATCAAATCTGTTCGTCTGGCGACATCCTTCAAGACATCAACAGCATGATAGACTTTGTCCAGCGTAATCATATCACCCATCATCTTTCAGCTAGCCACGGCTATGGCAAAATCGCACCTTTATCAGCAGAGCTTACCAGTTTTGCATAACGTGCCAGATAGCCATGTTTGATTTTTGGCTCGGGAGCTGTCCACACATCGCGACGCTTTGCGAGCTCTTCATCTGAAGCCAGCAATTCAATGCTACTGTTCGCAATGTCAATAGCAATCTGGTCACCCTCTTCTACAAGGGCTATGGTACCACCCTCCATCGCTTCTGGGCTTACATGACCTATAGCTGCACCACGAGTTGCTCCAGAAAAACGACCGTCCGTTATAAGCGCGACATGCTCGCCCAGACCCATGCCACTAATTGAGGCAGTAGGAGTGAGCATCTCTTTCATGCCAGGGCCGCCTTTTGGCCCCTCATAGCGCACAACTACCACGTCACCTTTTTTGATCTTGCCATCAAAAATTGCCTCTGTAACTGCTTCTTCAGAATCGAAGACTCGCGCAGGTCCTTGATGTTGCATCATCTCTGGCGCAACAGCTGATTGCTTGACTACGCATCCATCAACCGCAAGGTTGCCGCGCAGCACTGCAATGCCACCAGATTCTGAATAGGGATTTTCTGCAGGTCTAATGACCTCATGGTCAACAGGGTCGAGCTCTTTTACAGCTTCAAGATTTTCTGCCAAAGTCTTACCCGTTACCGTCATGTTCGAAGTATCCAACAGGTCACGCTTTGTGAGTTCTTTCATTACTGCGTGTACGCCACCTGCCATGTCGAGATCTTCTATGAAGATTGGTCCTGCAGGTGCAAGACGACAGAGGTTGGGCGTTTCAGCGCTAATTCTGTGCACGTCATCAAGCGTGAGTGGCACCTGTGCTTCATTTGCAATCGCAGGCAAATGCAAAATTGTGTTAGTTGAACAGCCCAATGCCATATCCACTGCCATGGCATTTGCAAAGGTAGCAGGTGTCATGATGTCGCGTGGCTTAATGTCGCGCTTGATAAGCTCCATCATCTGAGCACCCGTCTGCTTTGCTAGGCGCAGGCGTGCGGAATGGACTGCGGGAATCGTTCCGTTCCCTGGAAGTGCCATACCAATGGCTTCTGACAAACAATTCATGGAATTTGCCGTATACATTCCCGCACAAGAGCCGCAGGTGGGACAGGCGCTTATCGCGTATTCCTGTACCGCTTCCTTATCCATTGTGCCTGCGTGATAGGCTCCAATAACCTCAAACATGTCGCTTAGGCACGTTCTGTCTGCATTCTTCATTGTGCCTGCAAGCATAGGGCCGCCTGCACAGAAAATAGTGGGAATGTTTACTCGTGCTGCTGCCATAAGTAGGCCAGGCACGTTTTTATCACAGTTGGGAATCATCACAAGCCCATCGAAGGCATGTGCCATCGCCACTGCTTCAGTCGAGTCACAGATAAGATCGCGCGTAACAAGCGAATAGTGCATGCCCACATGCCCCATCGCAATCCCATCGCACATTGCAATGGCGGGAAACGCAAGTGGAGTACCCCCCGCTGCCAAAACGCCTGCTTTAACGGCTTCTGTAATTTTGTCGAGATGCGTATGTCCTGGCACAATCTCATTGTGGGAATTGACGATGCCAATAAGTGGTCTGGACAGCTCCTCGTCAGTTAAGCCCAAGGCATAGAGTAGGCTGCGGTGGGGTGCACGTTCTACACCCTTTTTTATCTGGTCTGAACGCATAAACTTCTCCTGTTAATTGGTTCTCTTGCTAATTGGATGCAGTATCCAAATTGTCATCATCTTGCCAAAGCATGTTCTTGCGCAATTCGCGTCCAACAACCTCCATAGGATGATTGTCTAGTTCTGCACGCTGGGCATTAAAGAAAGGGCGTCCATTTTTGTTTTCTTCAATCCAATTATGGGCAAAGGTGCCATCTTGGATGTCAGCCAAAACTTCGCGCATACGCGCCTTTGTTTCTTCTGCGGGCAATACACGTGGCCCAGAAACATACTCACCATATTCGGCAGTGTCAGAAATCGAATAGTTCATTCCTGAAATACCAGCCTTATTCACTAGGTCAATAATCAGCTTTAGTTCATGCAATACCTCAAAATAGGCACTTTCTGGCGAGTACCCTGCTTCTGTCAAGACTTCAAAGCCGCAGCGCATAAGGTCTACAACTCCACCACAAAGAACCGTTTGCTCGCCAAAGAGGTCAGTCTCTGTTTCTTCAGTAAAGTTAGTTTCTAAGATTCCTGCCCTAGCACCACCGATTCCTGCGATATAGGCAAGAGCTATGTCAAGAGCGTTACCTGTGGCATCCTGATGAACTGCAACAAGGCTAGGCACACCTTTTCCTGCGACAAACTGACCACGAACGGTGTGACCGGGCCCTTTTGGTGCTGCCAGAAAGACGTCTATTTCTGCAGGGGGCACGATTTGCTCGTAGCGAATATTGAATCCATGTGCAAAGGCAAGTGCTTTCCCCGCTGTAAGGTTTGGGGCAATATCGGTTTCATAGACTGCGGCTTGCTGTTCGTCGCTCACAAGAAGCATTATGATGTCTCCAGCCTTGGCTGCTTCTGCTGCTGTCATGACAGAGAATCCATCAGCTTCTGCTGCGACCCAGCCTTTGCCACCTGGGCGTCCCGCCACTATAACGTTTACGCCAGAATCACGCAGGTTCAAAGCGTGGGCATGACCTTGCGAACCATAGCCAATAATCGCAACGGTTTTGCCATCCAGGATCTTGATATCACAGTCCTTCTCATAAAACATGTTTGCCATAATCGAATTCTCCTTTTTCCTTTGTATTTTCGTCAATTGTATAGTGCCCACGTTCTAGTGCAATCATGCCCGTGCGCACTAGTTCGATAATGCCAAATTCACGAAGCAGTGCCTGTGCTGCTTCTGTTTTTTCTTCTTCTCCGATTAGCGATAAAGTAAGCGTGTCAGACGATACGTCAACAATAGATCCTCTAAAGATGTTTGCAATCTGAATAATCTCGTTACGCACATCACTTGTCGTCGCACGTACCTTAATCAGCACTAGTTCTCTGCGAAGCGTCTTTGTCGTCTCTAGCATTTTGACTGAGTGAACCGGCAAAAGCTTGCGCAACTGATTGCACAAAAGTGTCGCATGTTGATCATCTGTCAACACCTCGATAGTAATGCGCGAAATGGATGGAATATCTGTTGGTCCTACCGCGAGGGACTCAATGTTGTAGCCCTTGCGCGAAAAGAGTCGTGAGACTTGTGACAGGACTCCTGCTTCATTATCTACTTGTATCGCCAAAGTGTGGCGCTTTATGTCGCTCATTGCGATGTGCCTTTCTGCTATCTGCTTAAGATAAGTTGGTCGTTAGCCTGCTTCTAATCTAGAAGGGCTAGTCTAGGAGGAAATTCGTAATGTGTGAGCCTGCGCTAATCATGGGGCGTGCCATTTCATCACTGTCAATAGCGCAATCAATAACAAAGCCTGTCTTTGACTGGACCGCCTCACTAAGAGCAGATTCTAATTCTTCTACGTTAGTAACGCGACGGCCAGGCAACCCATATGCATTGGCAAGGCTTACAAAGTCGGGGCCACGATCAAGCGTTGTTTGCGAATAGCGCTCGTCAAAAATCAAATGCTGCCACTGACGTACCATGCCCAAAGTACCGTTGTTCAAGATGCAAGTAATCACTGGTAGCTTGTAGTGTTCCTCTGTCGCCATCTCGTGGCTGTTCATGCGAAACGATCCGTCACCGGTAATATGCAGCACAACTTTATCGGGATTAGCAGCCTTTGCACCAATGGCTGCACCTAGTCCAAAGCCCATCGCCCCAAATCCACCAGAGGTTAACAGCTGACCTGGATAGTCAAAACGGAAGTGCTGAATCGCCCACATTTGATGCTGCCCAACATCTGTTGATACGATAGTGTCATCTGGCAATATTTCTGCAATTGAGGTCAGTACCTGCTTTGGTGTCAGCGTATCATCTGAGTCGTCATATTCGGTCTCTGCAGGGAACGAAAAAACTTCTTTTTTCCACTCTGGATGCTTATATTGAGGCACTTTTTCATTGAGCAGCGCAAGAACCTTCTTTGCGTCCCCAATGATGTGATGATCTGTCTTTACGTTTTTATCAATCTCGGAACGATCAATGTCAATTTGCACGATTTTTGCATTTTGTGCAAACGTTGCAAACTGCAATCCTACACGGTCACTGAACCTGCAGCCAACGGCAATCAGCAAATCACAGCGATCAACCGCATGGTTTGAGGCCTGTGTTCCGTGCATACCTATCATCCCAGTGGTAAGCGGATTTCGCCCTGGGAATCCTCCGCCACCCATGATAGTAATGGCAACAGGTGAGTCAATGCGCTCAACAAAGGTCTTGAACTCCGCGTCTGCACGTCCGCGCACTACCCCACCGCCACAGATAACGAGCGGCTTTTTAGCATCAGCAATCATATCAATCAGATGGTCAACATCTTCTACGTTTGGTTCTGGTGCTTTTAGGTCATGTGAGGCACGGCGAATCAAGGCACCCAAACGTCCAGAAGCTGGATGTTCTTCTCGCGGCAGGGGCGTGTAATCCGCAGTGTCAAGCGTCACATTGCGCATTATGTCAATCAGCACCGGTCCTGGCCTACCGCCACGCGCAATCGCAAAGGCTTCGCGCACAATGTCTGCAAGGTTGTCCACGTCACGCACTAAATATGCACACTTTGTAATGGGCATCGCAATGCCAACGATGTCTACCTCTTGAAAAGAGTCGCGTCCAATAAGCGGCTCATTTACGTTGCAGGTAATAAAGACAACAGGAGACGAGTCCATATGAGCAGTTGCAATACCCGTAACCAGATTGGTAGCACCAGGTCCAGATGTTGCAAGGCAAACGCCCACGCGACCTGAGCTACGTGCGTAGCCGTCAGCCGCATGAGAAGCGCCCTGTTCATGCGCAGTCAGAACATGCTTGATTTTGTCTGAATAGGAGTAGAGCGCATCGTACACGGGCATGATTGCTCCACCAGGATAACCAAAGACAGTATCGACGTCCTGTTCCAGCAAGCATTCCATCAAAATTTGAGAGCCAGTTAATTCCACCTTTGAAATCCCTCCAACAATCTCTCTTGTCTCGCCTAAAATACACAAAACCCCACAGTCATAAGCAGACTGCAGGACATAAATACTAATGCCATTCATCAACAGGCAACAGCAGAATCACCTACTAAATCCTCTTGTAATTGTAACACTTTTTGAACGTATACTGGCAGAGCACGTCCAATACCCACACAGCATCACAATCCTGATTCAAATTCAGTGTCTCGCGCATATTAGGCATTCTGCGCGGTAATCTACCTGAACCCTTAATCAGGGTCGGAACGTTTTTATGTCGAGCATTGGCACACAACGGTAGTGCTTGTCGTTTGCAGTCACTAGTTTGTGTTGATGTTCAATCGCTGTTGCCGCTATTAGAGCATCAGCCAAACGAAGCGAATGACTCAGTCCAAAATCAGTAACTAACAACAAGGCACGGACGGATATGTTTTCGCTGATGTGAAGTATGTCAACATTCCAGACCTTAAAGAGCTCCTTCAGGTTCCTAACCTCGTCTTTATTGCGCATCCCCTGAAGCAGTTCAGCCCAAGTAACAACACTGATCTCTAGCGACTCAAGAATTGGTCAATTAAGTCGCGGACTTCGCTATCTGAGGCAAGTTCGCGCAGTTCCTGCTCAGAAATGCCCATCTCTTCTGCTTTCTGAATGACCTCTTCCCTGCTTGCTCCTTCAAGCTCTCTGCCCAAAAGGAAAAGATCGAGCATGTTCATATCGTGTTCTTCAAGCAGACTCTCAATTGCGGGACTATTCGCAGATATTTCCTGCTCAAGCTGCCGCGCAGTATGCAGGGTAAAGGCCACTGCAACAGCAGCAACAATCAAAACAATGGCAATCATCACAGCAAAGGTAGTCCAACATCCCCGCCGCGAACGTACTGAAGCATCTTCTCTTGCAGACAAGCCTATCCGCTGCTGCTGACCGTCATGTCGTGGGTCTCGATAATAATAAGTCATCAAATAAGTTTAAGGCATTTACACTTCTTGTGTTGAGCCTAACAGCTTGCCAACGCGTTCTAACATGCTTCTCGCAACGCCCAGACAGATTAACAAAGGGCATCCTGATGTATCTGGCCTGAGGCAATCAATCATATCCTTTAAGCGGACATCTGAGATAATAATCGCCATGATATCTTAACAGGAGGATTCAGCATGCCAAATACTCACCCGCATATTGATATGCCCACCAATGACGATTTGCGCAGACTGTCTAACGACAGACCAGAATCAATCGCACAACTCTATCTTGAGGCTCACGCCCTGATTGTAGAAACTGAGCCAAACGTTCAGTATTCCGTAGACCAAGTTGATCTAGGCATTGGATACGGTGCTCGCCAGTTTGGTTATGATGGCTGGGGAATGATGGCCGTCACTCCATTCACAAAATGGGTGACAATCACCTTTTTAATGGGTGCGCATCTGCCCGACCCTACCAATATTCTTGAGGGAAGCGCCCCACACATGCGTCATGTCAAGCTGAAATCACTCGAACAATTTGAAGACGCTCGCGCAGCAATCAAGAACCTTATTCTGGAAGCAGCTCAATATCACTCATGAAGTTAGCAGAGTACGTTCATCACTGGACACACTCTGCTAATCTTTTGCCCTCTTTGAAGCTGCAAGTAGCTTTGCAAGGTGAAGTTTCATCATCTTATCTGGCCGCAATTGCTTCGATTTCGAACAGTGCACCAAGGGGCAATTCCGCAGCAGCTACGCATGAGCGGGCAGGCGGATCGGCAGGAAAATACCCTGCATAAATTTTGTTTACTGCGGCAAAATCGCTCATGTTTTTCAAAAACACCGTGGTTTTGACCACATTGTCAAAGTCCATACCAGCCTCGTTTAAAATTGCTTCCAGATTAGCGAAAGCTTGCACTGTTTGCTCTTCGACTGTCTCCTTCAGCTTTCCGCTCTTGGGGCATGCACCAATTTGTCCAGATGTGTACTGCATGGTAGGCGCACCACTCAGCACAACAGAATGTGAGTACGGTCCAACTGCCGCAAATGCCTTTTCAGAATTGATAATCTTCTTTTCCATTGTTTCCTCCAAATCTTAGTAGCAGATATCATTATACGATGCAGCCAAAGACAGGTTGCAGTCATAGGGGAAATCGCTCAAAAGTCCTAAGTAAATTTACAGAGCACGTCCAATGCTGCAGTGCCATCAGCGTATCCCTCATCATAAAGTGCAAGTAACTTGCGTGATTCTGAGCTGATGCGGTCAACCTGCAGCAATTTTTGAGGGCGGATTATTAATGCGCGACCTTCTTGTTCAAGCTGTTCAACTAATGTCAGCTGGCGATTATAGACATCAACACGACTATGCATTGCGCGAACTAGCTGAGGGTAGTCACGATATGCCAAACGTATTGCCATGTCGCTTCTGCTGGGAGCTTTTATATAGCCAGCATTGCGCGTCAGCACAACTACATGGAAAGTATTGCCATCTGCTATTGATTTCTCAATTGGTATAGGATCACAGATTCCACCATCAAGAAACTTTGCTCCATTGATATCAACCATGGGTGAAAGTAGCGGAAGTGAACATGATGCAATGGTGGGTGCAAAACCCGGATTAAGTTCTGATTTTTCAAACCAGACGGTTTTGCCAGTGGCACAGTCAAAGGCACCCGTTAGCAAGTGGGTATCTGCCTGATCAAAACTATGTTGATCCCAGAATAGATAGTCTTGCGGCACAGTTTTGAAGATGAAATTCCAGTTGAATAGTGTCCTATGCAGTAGCAAGTTACGCAGCCCTACATATTGAGGTAGCCCGACTAGATGCTCGATTATTAGACGGTTACGTCCGCGCTGTCCAGACACATAGCTCAACACATTAGCAGCCCCTGCTGATACCGCAGTAATATAGGGAAACATAATGCCAGCACGGGCAAAGGCTTCAAAAACGCCTGCGCTGTAAAAGCCTCGCATGCCCCCACCCTCAAGCACTAAAGCTGTTCCTGACGGCAAGGTCACATCAGCGGGCGTACCAACAATTACTGGCAGCTTGTAATGAGAGGTGTTGTCATCCATAGCCATCATTCTGATATCGTTAATGCTTCCGCACCTGCTCCTGTCTCTGCCTCTACCTCTTCAGATAGAGGATTCTTTACCGCATAAAGCTTTCGGTGAAATTCTGCAAAAGTCAGCTCTACACAAATATTTCTCTAGCTTGAACTCTGTGCAGAGATGTATAAGTAAGTCTGTCTGCAATGCGCTCTGACTGCATCAGTTCGAAGCAGTGTATCCGTTGCAAAATGCTTACCCCCAGTAACCCGCCATGGGCAAATCTTTCATTCATGATAATTTGGCGACCCAAAGTAACGTGAGGTTTGTACTTTCGTCTCTCAAGCTCAAAGCCAGCATCACGAAGCTGTCGCACTAGATCTGCTTGCAGCTGCAGAAGCGATTCATTCTTTCTCACGCCTGCCCACCACACATCACCACTGCGAGGATTTGAGCGCTTAAAGCACCCTACTCCTTCTATTCTCAACTCGAAAGGATCAAAGGACGTCGCATCCATAGCGCCTTGTATCGCCACTAATTGTTGCTGATTGCATTCCCCCAAAAAGGCAAGTGTCAAGTGCAAGTTCTCTGGCAAGGTAAAGGTGCCCCCTGTGGATCGCCTGCGCAGTTCATCCCCTACTGCAGCAAGACTCCCTCGAACCTCATCATCAAGACTAATCGCAGCAAACAAGCGCATTCACATTACTCCTGCCTCTTTAATGCTGTCAAATTATTCCAAACATGCGCGCATACAAGTTCTTTTAGATCAAACAGTGACCATGTACGTGAAGTTATCTTTATTGGGAACACTCCCCTGCGGAAGTATTTGACAGTCGAAGGATATCTGATAATGCATGCTTGCAATTTGCAAATGAGCAAGCGCTATGCCAACATCAATCACATTCATAGCGCCGTAAAGTTTTTTCTTGATTGCACCAGTATTGCCCATATATACATTTATTGATTGATCGCTCGCATCGAAAAACCAGTTCTGTGAATTAACTGCTGACGGAGCAAGACGTGCTGCCTCTAGCCGAGGATCATCGCCAGTTGATATTTGATCAAGTGGCTTACGTTTAAAATCGTTGGATATCCGTACTAAATCTTCATCTGGATAGCCAAAGGCAAGAGTGATGCAGTGAGCAAGACCATCCTTTTCTCGCTGCTTTGGTCTTGCGAGGCCCAGCCAACATCTACCAAGTCCTAATGTGTGCAAGTATAGATCGACTTGCTGCAAAACGAAGCCTGCATTAAGTAGATGCTGATTGCCGTCATCACCTGCCTTAGTGTAAAACAGCAGAAAGTGTGGTGCTTTTGGAACACCTAGTTTGCCCACTTCTGACGGCGAGACTACCTCAATGGAAAACGCTATCTGCGGAAAAAGACGCAGAGCAGTGCTGTTGGTAAAGTCACAAATATCCTGCATCATCTGGTCACTGACAGGCCTATCGCTATAGCGGCGAATAGACTTGCGTTCAAATATTGCTTTGTATAACGACTGGACAATCTCTGGACTCATGTCTGCTCCTTTTGCTGTGGCTTTACCCTCTTATTGCTTTTCACTATACCGCAACTAAGCAGCTAGAATATGACGGAAAGTATAAACACCACAATGATGCCTACCTGCATTACAGCCTTGGCCAAGGTGCTTGTCAGAAAAGACACTACCGTTATTCCTGCCAACCTTGCAGCCTCTTGAAGTGACTTCCTGTGCAAAAGCTCCATTGCCAACACAGCAATAAAGGGAACAAGAATTAGTCCGAGGGGCGGGACAATAAAAGCACCAACGATTATCGCAAGTGGGCTGACCCGCTCACTCCACTTCACGGCTCCAGATTGCTGCAGGAGCAATTTATTAGCGATAAAGTCTGCCACCAATATAAAGACTGAAGCTATAACCAGAACAGTCCAAAAGGGCCATCCTAGTCCACCAGGGCTAATGCCAAAATGGTAAATCAGTGCCGCTGCCCACAAAAAAGGGATGCCTGGCACAACAGGAAAAATCAGAGCCACAAACGACAAAACGAAACACGCAACTACCAATATCCATAATAATATGTCCACTGTTATCCCCTCCTCATGGCTCTTTAATCTGTAAAATACATTCTGAGCATAAGAAAGTTGCGGAAATTATCCACCAACAAGAATATGGAGTGATATAAATAAGGTTTGTGCATCAATGGTTGTCAGTAAGCGGAATATGGGCTGTGCCGTAACAGCAAAGTACATGCCAATTAAATCGAATCCCATCATTCTAGGAATAAAGATTAATCCAAGCACTATGAACATGCCATACTGTTCAAGCTGTGCATAAGTATGACGTGCGTTACCCGTCAGAAACTTCTGAACAATACGTGATCCGTCAAAGGGAGGAATGGGCAGTAGGTTAAAAAAGCACAATATGAGGTTTACATAGGCAAACATTCCTATTACTGCGCCCAGACCAGTCAAAAGAGGTGCTCCCCATGATGTCTGAGCGCTCGTGTCAAGAACAAGACTCGGTACAAATAACACCAAAGCAAGCAAAATTGCAGATGCTCCTGCCGCCAAAAGCACATTCATTGCAGGACCTGCAATGCCAACTAGCGCAGTATCACGCTTTGGATCTTTTAGATTCCTTGGATTAAATGGTACTGGCTTTGCCCAGCCAAAAGTAAATGGAACTCCAGTAAATAAAACACTCGTCACAAGCAAGAACAAAGGCACAAGAACAGTACCAACAGGATCAATGTGACGAACAGGATTAAGACTTATACGTCCCATCATGCGCGCTGTAGAATCACCGAGCCTGTTAGCCATCCATGCATGTGCCCATTCATGCAGCGTAAGTGCTGGAATTACCAGCAAAAATCCAATCAAAATGGTTAAAATTGTTCCCACGTTTATCGATGCTAGATTACCCAAAAAATCCATTAGAAGTAGTTCCCCTTATTCGCCAGTTACTGTCCGTAATCTTTTAGCCTGCAAGGCTGCGTTAATCCCGTGCTGCATCTTGCAGTAAATACTCCTCAATTATTGTAGCAACTTTTGCAAGTGAGTGAGCGTGTCCATTTTTTGTAACCTTGCCTGCAGTTTTGCAAAGATCCTTGTCTTTGGTGTTCCTCGCTGCACTCAATCTCGACTCACTATACCTGCCCAGGAATGAAGGGTCGTTGCAGTAAGTCAGCAAGGGAACGTATTCGCGAGTGTGATCGGTGCCTGCATGAGTGGGATCACAGCCATGATCTGCCGTAATTAGCAGCACGTCATTGTCGCCCAGTTTTGGCAAAAAAGTTGCAAGCCAATGGTCAAACTCTTCCAGCCCTTTTGCATATCCTTGTGGGTCGCGACGATGTCCCCACAACATGTCAAAGTCTACTAAATTTGCAAAAATTAATCCACTGACGACGGTATCCAGTGCATGGTCCAGATGCGTCATGCCCTCTGCATTTGACTTTGTTGGCCAGCACGTATCAATGCCCTGTCCATTGAAGATGTCTGCAATCTTTCCAATGCACAGACTAGGAATCCCTGCATCCTGTAAGCGATTAAGCGCAGTCGGTGCTGACGGGGATAGGGCGTAATCTTGTCTATCGGCTGTGCGCACAAAACCCGCCTGCTCACTGCCTGTAAAGGGACGTGCAATTACACGCGCACAAGCATGGTCGCCCACAAGAATTTCATCACGAGTAATCTGACAGATACGGTACAGTTCGTCCAGGGGAATGATGTCGGTATGTGCAGCAACTTGAAAGACTGAGTCAGCAGAAGTATAGATGATGGGCTTACCTGTTGCCATGTGCTGTGCGCCCAATTGCGCAATGATATCTGTTCCGCTCGCTGGATAGTTGCCCAACCACCCGTAGCCAGTTAGCCGAACAAAGGCATCGGTGACCTCTGGTGGAAAGCCCTGAGGATAGGCAGGAAATGCACGATGCGAAACTAATCCCATCAGTTCCCAGTGTCCTGCAATGGTATCTTTACCTTGCGAGAATGTGACCAGCTTATCGCATGCTGCAAGAGGATGGTCTATGGGCAGAACGCCTTCTGTTGGCGTGATGTTTCCAAGCCCCAAGCTTTGCAATGTTGGCAGGATTAAGCCGCCCACTGCCTGTGCTACATGCTGCAAGGTATTTGTGCCTACATCGCCGTAGTCTGCAGCATCAGGCAAGGCACCTACGCCCAGACTGTCGAGTATTATCACGATGGCACGACGACGGCTGCTCATAACTTGATGCCTGATTCCACTGCAATTTCTGCGAGCTTTTCTGATGCGTCAAGCCAAATCACTTCTTGTTCTTCGAGCTGCTTTTTCAAGTCAGCATATTCGCTTACTGCCTCTGCAAACTGGTCTTGGCTCGAGTAAAATTCTCCATCTGCCATTAGTGCACTTAGTTCATCCAGACGCTGGTTAAGAGCTTCGATTGCCATCTCAGAACTATCGAGACGCTGCTTCACGTCTTTTGTTTTACGATAGAACGCATTGCGTGCTTCTGCCTCTGCCCGTTTCTGCTCTTTTGTTTTGTATGTACTTTGAACTTCACTGTGTGCCGCAGAAGAATTTGGGTCGCTGCCCCCTGCGTCATCCTGCACGTGCTGCAAATCCTCAGCGCTTGAAGTAACGGCTTGCTCGATCTGCTTTGAGTCTGCTGACTTCTTATCTTGCTGCTCTTTTTTCCACAAATAATAGTCATAGTCACCGTCAAAGATTGTCACGCGACCCTGGTCAACCTCTACTATCTTGTTTGCAACAGCACGTATAAGGTGGCGATCATGAGTAATGAACGCAATAGTGCCCTCAAAGCGCTGCAAGGCTTGCTCTAAGACATCTGCACTAGTAATGTCAAGATGATTGGTCGGCTCATCCAAGCACAGCAGTGGGGTTGGCTCAATAAGCATTTTGGCAAGCGCCAGTCTGCCCCGTTCGCCACCTGACAGTACTGATACTTTTTTGCCTACATCATCGCCCGTGAATAGAAATGCACCTAACAGGCCACGCACCTCACCATGCGTCCACCCTGGTGCACAGTCATCGACTTCTTGAAATACTGTCTTTGTCACGTCGAGTGCATCCAACTGATGCTGCGCAAAATAGCTTGAGGTCGCATGTACGCCCAATGTGCGTGTACCGCTATCTGGCGCAATGGCATCTGCAAGCAACTTGAGCAATGTTGACTTTCCTGCGCCATTGGGACCAACCAGTGCAACCTTTTCTCCGCGGTACAAAGTGAAATCTAATCCGTCGTAGACCTGCAGGTCATCGTAAGACCTTGATACATTACTTAACTGAACCACCATATCACCGGTACGTGGTGGCTGCTTGAATCTAAAGCGCAGAGCAGGAGTTTCTGGAGGAATCTCGACGAGTTCCTTTTTGATTTTTTCTATGCGCTGCAGACGGTCTTGTGCGGCAACTGCCTTTGTGTTCTTGTAGCGAAAACGGTCAACGAAGGCCTGCATGTGTGCAATTTCTTTTTCTTGTGCAGCTCGCTTTTCGCGCATCTGCTGAATTCGCAAAGTGCGCTCCTTGATGTAGGCATCATAATTGCCACTATAGTGATTAAGCGTACGATTAAATATCTCTTCGACTCGGGTGACAATCCCATTCATGAATGCACGATCATGACTCACCATGAGTAGCGCACCATCGTAGTTGCGCAAAAAGCCTTCCAGCCAAGTGACGCTTGCAAGATCAAGATGATTTGTTGGTTCATCCAACAACAATAGGTCAGGCTGGCGCAGCAAAAGCTTTGCAAGGGCAACGCGCATTTGCCAGCCACCAGAAAAGGTCCCTATATCACGACTGACTGCATCTGGTGCAAAGCCCAGACCTCCTAGCAAGGCACGAGCTTGATGTTCAGTGTTCCAGCCGCCTTGCACCTCAAAGCGCTCCATAGCACGTGCGTATTCTACAAGGAGTGCCTCCTGTTCTGGGCTGCCTTCCTCTGCTGTTGTCATCCGGTTCTCAAGGGCTGCAATATGTGCCTCAAGATCTTTTAGGTTTGCAGCAGCGCTCATGACTTCATCAAGTACACTGCGTCCCGACATCTCGATGGCTTCTTGTTCTAAATGGCCCAGTCGCACACCTTTGCCCAGTACCACATGTCCTGTGTCAGCACCTTCTGCGCCTGTAATGATTTCCATGAGGGTCGTCTTGCCGCTACCGTTAGGACCAATTAGGGCAACACGATCTCCTGCGCGAATACGTAAATTAACGTCGCGAAACAGCACTCGCTGCCCAAAAGTTTTACTGATATTATCTGCTGTTAGAATCACAGGAACTATTGTAGGATAAACAAGTAGAGTAAAACAGGTCAGAAGCATGGGCTCCTGACCTGTTAGTTTTTATGGCTCCCCGGGCTGGATTCGAACCAGCAACCCTCCGGTTAACAGCCGGATGCTCTGCCGTTGAGCTACCGAGGAATGTCTGCCCTTTTTGCATCACCAATAAAGTTGATAAGAGCAACTAAAAAGTATACGGCAGACTGCCAGTCTGCGCAAGAACTTTCCGCTAAGCATTTCTGACTACACGTCTGTTACCCTCTATTTTGATCCTAAATTTTCCTTGCGCAGCCTCTCTTTATTCCTGAGCGGAGTGAAGGAACTTCTCTGCCCTCTAAAACTCCTCCGATATTTGCGTGCTGCACTTACAGTGAGCTTACCTGCTAAGTCACGGAAGTCCTGGCACAAACATCAGACTGTCATACGCGATAGGAATATCCAATCCACCACTTGCATACATTTGCGCTAGACGAGGCTCCCAATAGCTACGATCAGGCAGACCAGTGTGAGGAAATTCAGATAATATGATCGCAGGTATGTCTTGTCCGGATTCTAACCCTAGAAGAGTTCCCGCCGAATGCACAAATTCGTCAGATTCTAAATTGACATTGATCTGTTCAACAGTCCTATTCCAGGCACTCAGTATATTGCTTACTGCTTCTGCACTTGTTTCGGGCAGCACATCTTCGCCAGACGCGGTATTGCCCAGTAAAAAATGTTCGCTAAATGCAAGTACCATTTCTGGATTATCGCGCACCGTCGTTGCAACAAGCACAGGATACTCTGTGTTAAACAGGCTGATAACAGCATCCATGCTGGTTACAAGTCCGTCAGCCTGCCCCGCAGCAAGCGCTTGGATTGCCTCTCCTTCTGATGGGTGGACAGTAATTTCAAGCACAATGCCGCGCTGCGCAAGTTGTTCTTGCGATTGTTCGATAGCAAGCGGCAGTAGCTCATAGCCCTGCACCGTCGCTAATCGAACATCGGGCAAGGCAGTGTCTGACACAGTGCTTTCCTCGTCAGATCCGCAAGCGACAAACACACTTGCCAACGCTACAGCAAATAGTGCGATTACGAATGTCCTGAAAATGCACATACCTACACTTTTCTCAGAGTGCGCAAGTCCTTCAGGCTGTTCTAAAAACATGCCCACTACCCACTCAACTCATCAAGTGCTGCAACCTTCTTGCGTCTTACACTGAGCCCAAGTAAGCTCAGTCCTGCAAGAGCAACTATAACTGCTGCTTGTCCAACAACGCTTGTTACAAG
>WQVN01000001.1 GCA_009785795.1 Coriobacteriia bacterium | reverse complement strand
GAGACAGCACTTGAGTATAAGGCAGTGAATATTGATCTGACTGCGCAAGCGTATGATAAAAGCATTTTGGCGAACATTGAGAAGCGACTGCACCCTGATGCGACAGATGAGGCACGCTTTGCTCTTGCTAATGATGTCAAGCTGGTAGTTGTGGGTCCCGAGGCTCCGCTGGTGGATGGACTTGCCGATGAACTGCGTGCAGCAGACATTGCCGTTTTTGGACCAGGAGCAGCTGGTGCACAGCTTGAAGGGTCAAAGCAGTTTAGCAAAGATTTTATGTTTAAAAATGGCATTCCTACTGCAGCATATGGAGTGTTTACCGCAAGTGAGCGTGAGGCGGCCTTTGCCTGTATTGAAGATTTTGGTACACCTGTTGTGGTAAAGGCTGATGGGCTAGCTGCGGGCAAGGGCGTGACGGTTGCTGCGACTATCGAGGAAGCACGTGAAGCAGTCAATAATTGCTTTGATGGACGTTTTGGTGATGCGGGTGCTACCGTTGTCATCGAAGCTTGTTTGGTGGGCTATGAATGTTCTATGATTGCTTTTGTTGATGGCACAACTGTGCTACCACTTGCTCCTTCACAAGATCATAAAAGGGTGGGAGATGATGACACTGGTCCAAACACAGGGGGTATGGGTGCGTACTCTCCGGTACCATCAGTAAATGATGAGCAGCTTGCAGAAATGACTGCGATTTTGGAGCGTACTGCTCGTGCTTTGGTCGATGCGGGGATCGAGTATCGCGGCATACTGTATGGTGGATTTATGCTGACGCAAGACGGTCCTCAAGTACTTGAATTCAATGTGCGTTTTGGCGATCCAGAAACACAGGTATTGCTGCCTCGGCTAAAGACTGACTTGGCGACCATAATGCTACGGACTGCGCGCGGTGAGCTTGCAGGAACAACTCTTGAGTTTGTAGATGATGTTGCAGTGACGGTTGTCATGGCAAGCGCAGGCTATCCAGGAGCGATAAAGACGGGATTGCCCATTACGGGATTTGAGCAGGCTGAACACTGTCCCGATTGTAGTGGGATTCATGTATTCCATGCAGGAACAACTTTGACAGAGGATGTCCATGGCATACGTGAGTTGCGCAGTGCAGGCGGCCGAGTAATGACTGTCACGGCACTTGCTCCCACCTTTGAAGAGGCGATTGCTCAAGCATATCGCAGTGTTGACAAAATTAAGTTCGAGGGGGCATTTAGTCGTAGCGACATAGCCTCCAGAGCACTTTAGACGATCATATTCTGTGTCGAAATGCATAAATATTTAGCGGAAGAAGTTGATGCAACGTGTCAATGATTCAGAAAATACCGCCTCAGGTAGGGGTACGTACGCAACTCTTTTTTGCGGCCATAATTTGGTTGCTGGGTGCAGGCATGATATTGCGCCTTGCAATGATTTATTTGGTTCAGGTGGGCACACATCATTGGTGGGTTCCACCTCTGGGTTTGTTATTTGGCTTACTTAAGGCCTACTTTTTGATGATTCCCAGTGCCGCAAAAACGATTGAACGCATCAGATCGCAAGGACGCAGCTGGTTACTTAATAGCTATGCACCACGCGTGTATCTACTGGTAGGGGGAATGATTATTATAGGGATCGCCTTACGCTTGCTGGGACCGACAGACATTCTGGGGTATCAGATGTTTCTTGCAGTACTCTATTTGACCATTGGTGTAGGGATGTTCATATCGGATGGAGTATTTTTAGCAGCATTACGCAAGAGTCGCAGAAGGCTCTAGGCGCCCAATTTCCACACGAGTTTTCCAGTGCACGAAATCTCATATTCCTAGGTGCGTAAGCATCGAAGCCGAAGGATCCTGGATTTAGTGAAAGACCCTTCACTCTGTTCAGGGATGATGATGAATTGTCTGTGTGGGGGTGACGATGTAGTCCACTTTTATGTCGTGGTCATCTGCAGGAATCATGTCAAAAAGTGTTTCGTCAAAACTAATTCCTACAAGCAATGGCCTACGACTGCTTGTTGATTGTGATGTTAGAAAACGATCGTAAAAGCCCTTGCCATACCCCAACCTGTTACCCGTGCGGTCAAATGCTACACCTGGCACCAGCATGACGGCAATGTCTTCAAGTTTTGCAATAGGTAGATCTGCCCCTGGCTCGGGGATGTTAAAGCTGCCAGGCAGTAAATCCTCTAATACGGCAAAGTGCATCATCAACCTGCCCTTGCCGGCAACGCGAGGAAAGGCGAGGTGTGGACGCACTCTGCCGCCTTTTTCTAATATGTCAAGAAAGCCATTGGGATTTGCCTCGCCCTGCGATGGGGCATAGGTGGCAAATATAGGGACTTGTGTGTCGTTGTTCGGTGCAAGAATTTTCTCAACCTGAGGAATGTTTAGAATTTGCGTGCCAATTGCAGATGCCGACTTCAAAACGAAATCGGCATCTGAACGTATCACCTGACGTATGTCAATTGCTGCAGAGCGCAGTTGTTGTTTGCTCGCTGCAATATTGTTCATCGCTATTGTTTGATTAGCGGATTATTCGCCGTCTAAATCAGGATCGATTAGCTGATCGCTGTCATCAAAAAGCTCGCCTTCATCGATAAGCATGCTGTCGTCAAAATCTCCGACCAAATTGCCATCCTCGTCAATGAAGAAGCCACCGCCGCCTTCATCTGTGCCAAACATAGCTTCAAATTCTTCTTGAGTAAGTTCATCGCCAAACATCATGCCATCTTCGTCAAGAAAAAGCTCATCGCCAAATTCGTCACCGAATTCCATTTCCCATTCTGCTTCTTGTCGAGCGTGCTCACGTTCATCTGCAAGTTTTTGAACATGTGCTGCGGGAACAGTAATTACGGCAAGTGCGAGAACAAAGACCAGCATAGCGGCTGTTGCTGCTGCGCGTGGATTAATTTTTTCCTTTGCATCGTTTGCAGTTACGGCGGCATTAACACGCCATGTTGCAAAGAGTGCTGTGATGATAAGTGTGATGCTCAAAGGTATGAACATGAGCAGAGTGAGGTGATCGAGCATTGCCCAGAAGTTGGTGAAAAAGTCCCTAAAGCTCATTTCCATGCCCGCGTTCATTCCAAAAGAATTGCCATAGAGCGTAAAGATAAAGAGACCCAGCAGATACACAAAAATAGAATGCCCCAGTGCAATAGCAACTGCCAGTCCATAGCGCGCATAAGAGGGAGAGCGCTCGAGGATGTTTTGCTTATTCAAATGTTCAATTGCACGGAGCATCACGTAACGTATTGTGGCAAGAATAAAGGGTAATACGACTAAGGAAAATTGAATGCCTGCGAGCGTGTAATCAAGCGTTAGTAGCATGCCAAAAGAGGAAGTTTCCATGACCGCTTCACTAAAAGAAGGATCATTAAAGAGCCCCATTATGTGATTTGACAAGACAATGCGTCCAGCATAGACCATGACTGAGGTTGCAATCCAAATTACAAGCCAGCTGATGCTGTGCGGGAATATCCAGCGCAAGCCCTTTCCTGCCTGTGTGAGCAGTTGGACAACTGCATTTTCTTTTGAGTCTTTCGAATCAGCTTGCCAAGCGCTGATGCTTTTTGCAGCATCACTATCTGTGTCGCCGCTGGTGCCGTCATTGGCATCGGCACTGCTTGTATCTATCGCAGCATCATCGTTGTTGGCATCATCTGTGACATCAGCCTTGTCAGAATCAACCTCTGCGTTCTTTGTGTCACTGTTATCGTCAGCATCATCTGTGACATTAATCTTAGCCGCTGCAACGTCTTTCACTTCTTCGTCCAGAGAGGACAACATATCATCAAGTTCTTTGTCCTCGCCCACGTCAGATTTTGCGTCAGTTGCTAAATCTTTATCTTTAGTATCTTTGTCGCTCATAACCTTTAATCACCTCTATATTTCTTGATTCTATCTTAAGTCAGTAACAGCTTTCTGCTACTGCTTGGCTGCAAGTATAGCACGCGTAAGTTCAGCCCATCCGTCACCCTGTGCACCGCGAGTAACATAGGCATTGGGGGTTGCGGTAAGACTTGCTTCCATAGTGGGAGATCGCAACGCATTCTGAACCATAACAATTGCTGCGACCTCTGGACCGCATTCAAGGTCTGCCATACCATCGCCTATCATTATTGCTTGTTTCTTTGTAATCCCGCGACGTGCTAAATCTGCACGTATTGCATGCCCCTTGGTGACACCAGTGGGAGTTAGATGGTAGGCGCGAATGGGTTCATCACTATCAATCAGGCTGTGCGCGCTGGGGGCAATGACACCGTTTTCAATCAGTGTGATGGGCAGTGATATATCTGTAAGCAGTGCGTTGGCTTCAGATGGACAGACTCTGCCGCGCAAGACATTTGTTGCTTGCCTGTTTACGTTCCACGGCCAGTGGAATTCAATTTGCCCAGGAAAGGCATCAAATAGTATGTCCATTGCACCGCTTGTGTTTATCATGTCAAGCGGCGTATTGTCATTAGCTATCAGTTTGCGGGTAGCCACATCCCAACCTGGTGTGTCATAGGCGTTTTCGCGTGTTCCCTGATCTGCATGCCAGTAAGAGCGAACGGCACCAGCTTCTCCAATAAAATCATTCCAGCCAAATAGTCGTGATATTTCTATGAGTTGTGTCACACTACGCCCTGTACAAGGCACAATGCTCAACTCGCTGGCGCGTAAATTTGCTTCGACAATTGCGGTCGCTGTATTGATGCTAGGCTTGTTATTGCCGTCAACCAGTAAGCAGCCACGTTTGCCCAGCACAGTTCCATCAATGTCGGTGTATAGCACTTTTACATTGCGGAGCATGTCCAGCAATTCACTACTGTCTGCGCTGCTGCCTGTAATTGCGCCCTTAAGTTCTGTCTCAAAACATTTCATGCAGTAGCTCCTTTCCTTTCTACTTCGTAACCAATTATAGCGATTCATGTCTGGCTGACGTATCATAGATGGGGTACAAATTCTATGACTTATGATGACGTGGATTGTCTGCGTTAGAATTGTGTCGCGAAATCGCGATGAACTACGAAAGGGTTTTACGATGATTTTTGATCCGCTTTGGATAGCAGTGATGGTCTTTAGTATGGTGCTAGGTGGACTCACTCAATTTTACATTAAAAGTACCTTTAAGAAGTACAGCAAGGTCAGCATGGCGCGTCCTGCAACAGGAGCACAAGTTGCAGAAAATACCTTACGCTATAGCAATATACCGGTTGCAACAGCTCATGGCGCAACCAGTGCTAATGCCTTTGGCAAGCGACCAGTAACTATTGCACAATCAAAGCACGGTAAGCTGTCAGATCACTTTGATCCGCGTTCTAATACCGTTGCATTGTCAGAAGTTGTATACGGTCAAAGTAATATTGCGGCAGCTGCAGTTGCCGCACATGAGGTAGGACATGCAGTGCAAACAGCAAAGGGATATTTGCCCAGTAGGCTGCGTAGCGCCATGGTTCCTGCGGTAAACATTGGTGCAAGCTTTGCATGGATTCTGATCATTGCAGGTTTGGTTATGGCAATGAGTGGTTTAGTGTGGGTGGGAATTGCGTTTTTTGCGCTATCAGTGCTATTCCAGATAGTTACCTTGCCCGTTGAACTTGATGCAAGTAATCGTGCAATGTACATGTTGCGCAGCACAAATACTCTTACTACAGCAGAACTTGCAGGAGCGCGCAAAGTGCTTACAGCAGCAGCACTTACGTATGTTGCAGCAGCACTGGTTTCAGTCGTGCAGTTAATGTATTGGATAGGACTTGCTCGCGACTAAGCGCATATTAGCGTACATATATGGGTAAAAAAACTTCAACAATTGGGCGCTATTTTCGGGCGTCCACAGCAGGTCAGCGCCGCGCAGCATATATCGTTGCCATTTTAAGTATTGCACTACTTTTGGCAGCGATTGCCTTTGTGGTTGTGAGTGATTTGGGACTGATCAGACCTGTTGCGACCAACGCAGCGCAGCAACAGTATCTACGCGCACGTGATGCAGAAACGCAGGGCATTGCTGCCGCACAAACAGCGGGTGCAGAGATTGACACTTTCCCTGCGGTGATCACGGCACGCTTGAGCATTGTTCAGGCGCAGCTTGCAATGGGGCAAAACGCTGCAGCTACACGCCTTGTAGACAGCATCGTTAGGGCAAATCCAGACAATGTGCGGGCACTAATCGTACAAGGAAATGTCCTTGAAGTTGCAGGTGATAATGGACGAGCACTTGATGCGTATCGTAGTGCCTTTGAGTATGCGCCAGCAGGTGAGCCAGAATTGCAGCGCGAAGCTCTGCGCGGCATTGGAAATTGTCTGGTTCAGCTAGGGGACAGCGTGCAGGCTTTTGCAATGCTGTCGCAAGCAGCATTTATCCCACCAGAATCGACAACCTTGCATCTGGCCGCAGCAAAAGTTGCCTTTGATCTTGAAAATTGGCAAGACGCTGCACACCACTACTATTCAGTTCTAATTTTTGATTCAGATAATGAAGTTGCCCTTGAGCAAATCGAAGTGCTTGAGCGCGACCACAGTATCGCATCGCAAGCGGCCCAAGAGCAGCTTGCACAGCGTATGCGTCAAAGCATTCCGGATCAGCCGTAGGAATGTGTAAATGAGCCTAAACATGGACAGTCTCGATAAAAATATTGATAGGGATATTGCTTCCGACGAACCACAAAAACTGATGGTTAAAAAACGTGGTCGCAGCGAAGAAGAGCAAAGACGCTTTATTTTGCCAGGCGATATTCGTCGCAAGCGCATATTTTGGATATTGTGCAGTGCTTTTGTTGCGCTGATGGGTGCAGCGCTGCTTTTGTTTATTTTACTGATGGGGCTCGCACAACCACCAGGATTTGGCGCAGGAACCTTTTCGCCAATTGCAAACTTCCAACATTCAATTCATGGCTCGGCAGACCGCATGCTTGACAGACCGAGTGGGATTGCGGTTTCACCTACTGGTGAGATATATACTGCGGATACGGGTAATTCGCGCGTAGCCGTATTTAGCTTGGATGGATCTTACCTGCGCTCAATTGACGTGTTGATATCTGCACCAGAGGTTGAGGAACATCCTGCTTTGGGTCATCTGGATCCTGATCAAGAAGATTCAGAATATCTAACAGAGCTCGATGATGTTCCGCAGGCATTTGTTGCGCCAACGTCACTTGCTTTTGCCGATGATGGGCGCTGGTTTGCCGTAGACCAGTCATTGCAGGTGCTGCTGTTTTTTGATGCTGATGATCGCCTAATTAGAAGTATTTCTTTTGCAGAAGAGGCGCCTATTGGTGTTGACGTTGCCATGGTTCGTGATGATGACAGTTCCGCAGTCAGCGCGAGTGATTTTGCTGAACAGCTCTTCGTGACGACCAGGTCAGGTATCATTGCAGGAGATCTAGACGGCAACTTCAATTTGACCTATATGAACTGGGGCATGGAAAGTGGACAGCTCGATAATCCTACCGCAGTAGTAGTTTTTGATCCTATGCTTGCAAGCGAAGAAGCGTCTATTTCTACCACTGATACAGCACAGCTGACCATTGTTGCTGATACCCTGAATAATCGCGTTCAAGCCTTTAGAAATTTTCAGACCTATCCAGAACTGGCATGGATGTTTGGTACGCCACTCGTTGGTCTTGAAGCAGCTGACGCTGATGCTCAGGAAGAGGCTCGTTTTGCGGGCAATGCCAGCCTGCCCGTTGATTTGGCACTCTCACCGTTAGGCAGAGTGTTTATTCTGGATGGACTTAGCTCGCAAATTATTGTCGTAAATGCGCAAACGGGTGCTTTTGAATATGCTATCTCTGAGGTGGGAACTACGGACGGAATGTTGTATTTCCCTGCAGGAATTTGCTTCTATCAGGGTGATGTCTATGTTGCTGATAGATTCAATGATCGCCTTTCTGTTTTTGAGGACGCAGGTTCTGTTCCCGCAACGGTTGAGGAAGTTACTATTACGGAATTTAACCGCTGGCTGTTACTGATACCGCCGCTGTTGCTGCTGCTGGTGTGCATAGGTCGATTATTATTTTTGCGCATGCCACGCTATGTGCTAGACGTGCCGTTTCTGGAAAAGTTAGCAAAAGACGAAGATTTGCAATTGTTTGTGGATGGGCACTTTAATCGAATGGTAGTTGCCCCTGGAACAGAGTTGGTCGCAGAAGAGATTCTGCCTTGGTTTGATTGGAAAGTGGTAGCGCCAAAAGAGCACAAATGTGACGACTTGCTGCTAGACAACCCAGATCTTGATGAGTTGGGGGCAGAAGCCGTGGTTATCGCTGCTGCAAGCCGTAGACGCAGCTACTTGCTGACAGCATCACGTCTTACCGAGAAAGCAGCTGTTGCTCAAAAAGTGAAAGCGTTGCGCTTTGATGAGTTTCGTGCAATCGCATATGCGATTCTTGACGAAGAGCGTGCAATCCAGGAAACAAAAGGCAAAAAGGAAGCAGAAAAACAAGCAGCAAAAGAGGAACGAGCTGCTGAAAGGCTGGCAGTAAAAGAGGCACGCCTTGCAGAGAAAGATGCTCTCAAAGAAGCGTCTGAGGAAGAGCCAAAAAAAGGAAAGACTGCCAAGAAGACTGAAGAGCTTAAAGAAGAAACAAAATAAGACGCTTAAGGATTGCCTCGAAATTCACGACAGTCCAGCACTTTTTTAGAGTAAAACTATCATATTTAGCCGCGGTATTGTATTATTGTACGGGTAGGATTGTATGATTTTTATATGACTACGCGATGGATTATTGATGGAGCATGGCTTAAGAAGCAGGCAAAGGACTATGAAGATTAAGCGAATTGGACGATTTGGAACTGCGCTCGTACTTACTGCGTGTGCAACTGTGTTGGTTGCTACACCTGCATTTGCTGCAGACGCCAACGAATTATCGATATCTGGATTGAGCGCAAGTGGTGCCAGCTTGGTTCCTGCACCGCGCATGTTCAGTGAGCCGGCAGATTTTGGCTCTAATGCAGCAGTCGGACCGGGTGGCGAACTGCTCTTTCCGAGTGATGGCAACGAATATGTGTTGCTTGGAGGACCTACACTGGGGGAATTTGAACTACAGGGTCGTGGCCCTCATGGTGGCTACACAACAACATCAGCAAAGTGTAGCGTGTGTCACTCGGCTCATAGTGCGCAGGTGACCGAGCCATCCACGGGACTTGCAAGTGCGACCAGAACAAATAACTGGTTGACGCGTCGAGGTTCAACGGGCTGCGAATACTGTCACCTAACAGGATCTCCTGTTGGTGCTGCAGGCATGAGCTCAAATCTTGTGTATCACGGTGGCGTTACTGGTGGCACTAGTGAGATTACCGACCTTGATTCTGGACATTCCCTTGGATTAAACAGACAAATTCCTACTTCCACTTCTGACGTGGGAACTATTGATATGACCTGTGCAACATGTCATGTTGTGCATGGTGGAAACTTTGCTTCGTGGATGCCTGCCGATTTCTGGACAGGTGGCGTAACAGATCCGATTACTGGAGAAGACTTCGTTGATGCTGGTCAATTTGAGAATAATGAAACAACAGATCAAATAGGCTATAAGCTGCTTCGCAAGGATCCAGGTGGCACAGGAAATGTTCCAGTAAGTATTGACGATCTGCCAGATGAACCAGCAATCGAGAGCTATCAGATTAATCAATATACTCTTGGTGTGTGGTGTGCGAGTTGTCACAATCTACTCGCAGCAGAACCAGAACCTCTTGTGCCGAATGGTGATCCGAGAGAGTTGAACGAATTTATCTTGACTGATGCCACTGATGTTCATGTGGGCGATTTTGCGACTGATCTAGAAGATGAGCCTATTGAGGGAGCACATCCAGTTATCTGGAATGGTGCTTATTCGGGACCAGCTCAGTGCTATACTTGCCATCGTGGTGACCTGAGTGGATCGCATACAGCAGAATGGGATTCTAATGGCATTGTGCCTATTGCCGATGCTGAAAACCCTCAGGTTGCAGAACTTGCAGCATTCCGCGCACTAGGCTATTTCGCACTTGATTCAGGTACTGATGCTGAAATGCGGGCGCAGCAGGCAATTAATCTTGCATGTTCAAGCTGTCACTTTGGTACTGCTGACTATGCACGTGTGGCACCTGATAGCGACTGGCCACATAGATCACCAGACCATGACATAGCTTTATTGGGTCTGGTAGATTCAGATGGCTTGGGTGGCGATCCAGAGCCGACTCGTGATGATTTGGGAGAGCTATTCTGTGCTCGTTGTCACGCAGATAATAGTGACGAAGTGCCAAATGGATTTATCATCTCGCAACACTACATCACACACGGCCAAGTTGACAACAGTGAATCGGGAATATTGGGCTTCTTAAACAGCTTATTGAGTCCAGGATATCAAGATTAAACTTAGGAGCAATAACTGCTGACACTCCTACGTATTAAAGAGCGGGACTGACTCCCGCTCTTTCTTATTTGTACGTGCACACATTGACGACTGTGAGAGGAATTGCAATGTCTTTACCAAAGCGCTACTTGATGACTCCAGGACCAACTCCTGTTCCTGCTGATGTACTGCTGACGATGGCACGCCCTATCATTCATCATCGAACAGCAGAATTCGAGGCAACAGTTGCAGAGGCAGTGCGTGGCCTGCAGTATATCTTTAATACAAAAAACGATGTGCTGATGCTTGCATCAAGTGGTACAGGAGCGATGGAAAGTGCCATTGTTAACTGTTTTTCTGCAGGCGATAAGGTCATTATTGCGCGTAACGGCAAATTTGGTGATCGCGAAAAGAGCATTGCCAAAGCTTATGGACTAGAAGTTATCGATCTGTGCTATGAATGGAATCAAGTGGTCAGCGTAAGTGATGTTGCTGATGCACTGGCAGCTAATCCAGATGCACGTGGTGTCATTGTCACGCAGTCCGAGACTTCGACGGGCGTACTAAATCCTATCAAGGAAATCGCAGCGTGTGTGCGCGATTTGTCAGATACAGTCATGATTGTCGATTCCATTACAGGCATTGGAGCGATGGAGTGTGAGACCGACGACTGGGGACTTGACGTTGTAATGACTGGCTCGCAAAAGGGATTAATGCTGCCACCAGGTCTTGCTGCGGTGTCGGTATCAGAAAAAGCGTGGCGTGCTGCAGAGCGCTCTACGCTGCCGAAGTTTTACTTTGATTGGAAGAAATACCGCAAGTCACTTGAAAAGGATACGACACCTTTTACTCCGGCATTGACACTGATTCAGGGCCTGAGTGAAGCCTTAAAGCTAATGCAGGAAGAAGGGCGCGAGAACATTATTGCGCGTCATAATTTGCTGGCAAAAGCAACACGCGAGGGTGTTGAAGCAATCGGTCTACAGCTGTTTGCACCGCCAGAGGGGCGGGGCAGTGCAGTGACCCCTGTGTGGTCACCGGAAGGAATTCCGGCAGGCAAGATTGTAAAAATTATGAAGGAAGATTACGGTGTCACCATCACGAATGGTCAAGATGATTACAAGGATAGAATTTTCCGCATTGGACATCTAGGCTACTTTGGACCGTTTGACATCATTACGGCACTGACTGCACTGGAAATGGCTTTGACGCGTTTAGGATACAACTTTGAACAGGGTGCAAGTATAAAGGCAGCAGAAAGTGTCTTTTTGAATGCACACTGAGTCTGAACCCCTAGAGCACATTCCCTCGTTTTACCTGAAAGGATTTTGATGAAAACATTAGTAGCAGATAAGGTGCATCAAGCAGGTATTGACTACTTGAAAGATGCAGGTTACGACGTTGAAGTGAAAATTGGATTGTCACCTAAAGAGCTGGTGGCAGAAATTCCTGGATTCAGTGCGCTTGCTGTGCGTAGTGCCGTACAAGTGACGCGCGAAATCATCGAAGCAGGTACAGATCTCAAGGTCATTGGACGTGCGGGTGTTGGCACTGACAACATTGACAAAGAAGCTGCAATGCAGCATGGTGTTCAGGTGGTGAACACTCCTGCAGCAAACGTCGTATCTGCGGCAGAGCAGACTTTTGCACTGCTGCTTGCGTGTGCGCGCAATACAGCACAGGCAAATGCAAGTATGCACGCAGGCAAGTGGGATCGCGCACTGTTTACTGGTATTGAGCTCTATGAAAAGACACTTGGCATTATTGGCTTTGGCAAGATTGGCGCATTGTTGGCTCAGCGCGCTCAGGCTTTCGGCATGACTATTCATGCCTATGATCCCTATGCAGATCCTGACTTTGTAACTCGCAACGGTGCAATACTGCTGCCATCTTTTGAGGAGCTACTGCGTACCTCTGATGTTATTTCCGTACACTTACCAAAGACACCTGAAACAGCAGGCATGATTGGTGAAGAGCAAATTGCAATAATGAAGGACAACGTCATTGTGCTCAATGTTGCGCGCGGAGGCATCTATGATGATGTGGCTCTGCGCAAGGGACTAGATAGTGGCAAAATCTGGGCAGCAGGAATTGATGTCTACGATCCAGAGCCGCCAGTGGACTATCCGTTGGTAGGTTGCGATCGAGCGGTACTTGCTCCACATCTGGGTGCTTCGACGAAGGAAGCACAGGTGCGCGCTGGCGTTCAGGTTGCTCAGGCGATAGTAGACGCGCTCAATAATCTGCGCTAGACTTAATAGTTCGCATTAGTGCGCGATTAGCTCAGTTGGGAGAGCACTTGCCCGACACGCAAGGGGTCACTGGTTCAAGTCCAGTATCGCGCACCATTCTGTTGAAATGACCCACTAATCTTGGACAAACTCCGAGGCTGATGGGTTTTCAAATTTTTATCCCATTGGGGGCTAATTCTATTAAATTTTTGAAAAAAGTTTTACCGCATCCTACCTGCGGAAATGTTCAAATTTAATCACAGCTTAACCCAATCTTAATCCACCTTTAAGCACCTCCTGCTAGGCTTTTTGTTGGCATGATATGAGCATTGCCCTCACTGACATTCTGGCGGACGTGGGGGCTGCTCGCCACAGTCAATACAAGCTATTTGTATGCTTTGCGCGAGGAGGAACAAGGTGAAACAGAACAGGAAGTTAATTGCATCGATGGGTGCTGGGTTGATTGGAGCACTGTGCGCAGGACTTTTTCTGTTTAGCTATGCGCAATCTGCGAGCAATGCTCGTGCAGAAGCTATTGAGCAATTTGATGGCGAATTGCAGCAAGTGTTGGTCGCCCGCGAGCAAATTGATGTGGGTACGGTACTGACGAGCCACTTGTTTGAACAGCAGCTGTGGCCGCAGATATATTTGCCAGAAGGAGCTATAGCAGCACAGGATTATGAGCGCATTGAAGGCCACAGAACAAGTGCAGTCATATTGGCAGGGGAAGTGGCGACAAAAGCGCGCATATTTGACCAGGCTCTCCCATTGGATCGTCTTGCTGAAGGAATGACTGCAGTTACCCTGTCAACAGACAATGTTCATGCATTAGGCGGAGAATTAGTACGTGGCATGCATTTAAGCCTAATGGCAGCGGTACCCAACGGTCGTGTAGAGGAATTAGCGCACAGTATTGAGGTGTTGTCCGCAAACACATCTGCAGTGCAGATGGGAAGAGAAAATGCTGCTGCCAGCGATGATGTGAGTGATGGACGGACAACACTGATTGGTGGCAGTGCAAGCAGTGGTACCAATAGAATGCAAAGTGGCAATGAGTCTATTACTTGGGTCACACTCGCTATCCCAGATGCGCAAGTCGAGCAAGTTCTAACAGCGGCGCGTGCAGGTGCAATCCATTTGGTTTTGCCAGCAGCTGCATTCACAGCAGATGATACGGAATTGGATGAGTAAGATTATGTTGGACGTGCTGACAGTTGTAAGTTCGGACAAACATTTTCCTCTTGAGGTTGCGGGACTTATGACCAATGGCGCAGTGCGCTTAGTGCATACTTTTCGCAGTGGCGCTGAATGTTTTCGCGCGCTTGCACTTGATGATCCAACAACGCAGCGAATAGTAATTATTGACAAGCTAATTTCTGATATTTCACCTTTGAACTTGTGTGATGCCATTCGCCTGTCACACCCTAATCTGGGAATTATTGTGGTGACTGAGGTCAATGACGTTGACTATGTTCAACGGGCAATGCTTGCGGGTGCTAGGGCGACCATTTCACGTCAAGCATCTGTGACAGAACTTGAACTTCTGCTTGAGCGCTTGACTGAATCGGCCAGTGCTGTTAGCGCTGGAAATGGGGCGGTACAGATATCGCCTTCTAGTGACAAGGATGTACATAGGGCAGTAGTTGTTCCTTTGATCGGTGCGCGCGGTGGTGCAGGCAGATCAACGATTAGCTGCGCACTTGCTTACCTGGCTGCTCAGATGAATATTAATACGGCTGTACTTGACCTTGATTTGCAATTTGGTGATTTGGGATTTTTATTTGGCTCTACAGGAAAACAGCGTATACATGAAACTTTTGCAGACGAGAGCTGTGATCTTTCTGAACTTTTCGAAGCGCTAACTGTAAGCAATGGGGCAGAGCAGAATGCTCATCGTAGATTTGGCAGGCAGCTCGCATCAAATCTGTCGTTATATGCTCCTCGTGCAATTCCTGAAAAAGCTGAGGCTCTAGCGCAGGTCTTACCTGCAGCATTAGAGCGTCTGCGTCATGATTATGAATTGATTGTTGTGAATACAGGTGCCTACTGGACGCTATTTCATGGGGAATTGCTCGAACACAGTGATATTGCTATCTGTGTTTTTGATCAATCTGTGGTAGGAGTGCGAGCAACTGCCAAATTGAAGGACTTGTGCCGCAGGCTAGGCATACCAGTTTCACGACTGCTGTTTGTGATGAACCGTATGCAACAATCGGGACTTCGCGCGCAAGAGGTTGCAGAAGTTTTACTGGTCGATAAAGTGATGTGCATACACGATTCGGGACGTGAACTTGCGGTAAGTCTTGATAGTGGCCAGATAGATAAGGCCTTTCAGAACAGCACTTTGACAGCAGAGATTATGGGCATCTTGGATGAACTTGCAGTGCGCAGTGATTTAGTCTTGCATGATACGGCTGCAGTTCGTCATGCGATGCGTCGTGAGGGCGGAACACGACTTTTATCAGCGAAAAGAACAATTGCATCTGGCGAAACTGGCAATAGAAGGCTGACCAGAAAAGAGAAAGGGCAAAGGGGGTTGTTGCGTCGTGCGCCAGAATATCGAACAGCTTAAGTCCGAACTGTATCAAATTTTCAGTCCTGAGCGCATTGCTGCGCTGCTAAAAGCAGATAGCGACATGGCACGAAAAGAAGTTGAAGAAGTTTTACGCAGGCTTGCGCAGACAGGATCTGTACGATTTAAGTCACGAGAACAGCGTGATAGATTAGTCGCACTTACGGCAAGTGAAGTGCTGGGATTGGGCGTCATTGATTCACTCCTTGCAGATCCCAGTGTCACAGAAATCATGGTAAATGGTGAGGACAGGATATTCTTTGAGCGCGAGGGCAAGATAATCTTAAGTCCCGATAGTTATGGCAGTGAAGAGCAGTTGCGTACTGCAATTGACCGAATAATATCGCCTATCGGACGACGCATTGACGAACAAAATCCTATGGTCAATGGGCGTCTTGCTGCAGGGCATCGTGTTAACGCGATAATACCACCGGTGTCTCTAAGTGGGCCTTTGTTGACAATTCGCAAGTTTAGCGATTTTACCTTTTCACTAAATGAGCTAGCGACGATGAATAGTGTTGATGCACGGCTGGCGACTCTGCTTAGTTGGGCCGTTGCAAGTGGACAGAATATTGCTGTCAGTGGGGGAACGGGCAGTGGCAAGACAACATTACTTAATGCCCTGTCTTTAGAAATTCCTGCAGATGAACGCATTATCACTATTGAGGATTCTGCGGAATTGAAATTTTCTGCACATCCGCATGTACTGCGCTTAGAAGCACGTCCGCCAAATCTTGAAGGGCAGGGTGAGATATCCATGCGCGACTTGGTAATTAATAGCTTGCGTATGCGTCCTGATCGCATTGTTGTGGGCGAGGTACGTGGCGCTGAAGCACTCGAAATGCTGCAAGCAATGAATACGGGACATGATGGTTCACTGACGACGCTTCATGCGAATACTCCACATGAGGTTATTACAAGGCTCATTACTATGGTTGGCTATGGAACAAATCAATCGCAGACACAAATCGAGGCGCAAATTGCTGCTGCTCTTGATCTTATAGTGCATGTACAACGCTGTTCTGATGGCAAACGCCGAATAATTGAAGTGGTAGAGCTGTGCACAGATGATGGCCAGTCGAATGGTGATGACAGCAAAGTGGCAGATTCTGTTCATGCTGACAACGTGCACGATATTGCTACAAGGCGTAAGCAAGGATATTACTTGCGCCCAATCTACTGTTTTGAACAGACAGGAATGGGTGATGATGGTGCAGTATTGGGACAGTCAAGATTCCTTGCAGTGCCAACTTTTGTTGATTCGCTGCTTGTTCAAAATGTAACAGACTCTAATGAACTTGCACTGTGGCGAGAGGAGATTGCACATGCTTAATCTTGAGCTTGGAGTGCTGAATGGAGTACTGGCACAGTTCTTTTGGATTACCGTTGCTGCATGTGCGGTGGGTTGCACTTGGTACGCGGTTAGTACCCTCGCGTCAATGCTTTTTGATGTAGCACAAGCACAGCGCGATGAGCAGCAATTGCGCCTGCGCCTGCAAGGCAAAATAGCTTCAGAGGCAATGCTTGCTAATAGTGAAACAGGCAGCAGAGAAGGTGTAACTTTATCCCTGTGGAAGCGTCCCCTGTGGGGGAGTAAGACAAGTGGACCATGCCGAACATTGTGCGAGCATAGTGTTGCAGGCAGACGATTCTTGCGATTGTTGGAACAAGCAGGCTTTGTAGAGCATATCGAGGCTGTTTTGCAATGGTGGCTTGCTGTTCTGCTGTTGTTCATGATACTGGGTGTTGCCCTAGGCTCACCTTTGTTATCCATTGCTATGGCTGTGCTTATGGTGATAGGTAGCTTGGTTTATGTGCAGGCTTGTGCAGATGGGCGACGCCAGGCACTACGTGCAGCAATTCCTGACATGTTGGATGAACTAGCACAATCCTTGCGTGCTGGCAGATCGTTTTCACAGGCATTACGTTTTGTTCTTGATGGGCAAAGTGAAGATAGTCCGACAATTGATGTGCTGCGACGCCTTGATGCAGATGCAAGCTTAGGGCGCAATTATTCAAAAAGTTTACATGATATGGCAGGTGCAACAGAACTCCGCGAACTTAAATCAGTGGCAGCGGTCATAGATATTACTGCCCAAATTGGAGGAAGTGCCCCTGCGTTACTTGAAGAGCTGGCGACCTCCATTCGGCAGGATTTGATGCTGAACAAGAAGCTAAAGGTTCAAACGGCACAGGGAAGAAGCTCTGTGCGTTTAGTGGGCAGCATTCCCTTTATCTTGATTGGGCTACTCTCACTGATGATGCCAGGATATTTGGGTTTGTGGCTAAGCACTGCGGGAGGACAAATGCTGTTTGTTCTGGCGATAGGATTGGTAGTTGTTGGATTCTTATGGGTTCGCTCGGTGGTAAATATCCATGTTTAGTCTGACGAATCTAGAGATCCAAGGTCTTATTTTGGGTCTTATATGCGTAAGTGCTGTAGCTGTGCTTGTCAGCATGATGGCATACTGTCTGTTTCAATTTGACGAAAGTCATACGCGCAAACAGCGCAAGAGCTTGCATGACCTTAAGGGAATAGGAAGCATTGACAGTAATGGTGCTGTGCTTACCGTACACAAAGTCAAGCAGGACAGAGGCGTGAGTGTTGCAGGTTTTTCTGATGCAATAAATAGCTTGAATCAGGCAATAAATGTAGCGGTTGAGCTTCCTGTAGTCCGCGTATTTGCGAAACCTATTGTATCGAAGATAGAGCAGCGACAGGCACAGGCTTTGCGCGATAGTTGTGTAAACGACTTGCCCGAGATGATTGATATTTTGCTGCTTGCTTTGGGTGCAGGATTGTCTGTTGACCAGGCTTTTGACTGGTATTTATCGCGCTATGATACGCCACTTGCAGACGAGTTTCGTCGCGCAGAGCAGGTGTATCAGGCAGGAATGCTTTCGCGCATGAAGGCCTTTGAACAGCTTGCAGACTCACTACAGGAAGAGGCGGTACTGCGATTTGTGAATGCTTTACGTCAGGCATTTTCTCTGGGCTCACCACTGGGAACTGTGCTGGGAACCTTTTCTCGGGATGTGCGCGAATATCGTATTGCACGCCTCGAAGAGCGCATTGCAAAGACTCCCGTGAAAATTCTGGCTCCGCTAGGCTTATGCATCGTACCAGCAGTATTAATCTTGCTGATGGGACCAATCATGGCACAAGTTCTAACCGGAATGGGCAATTTCTGATGAAGCCGAGTGTTGTTCTTGAAGCCTTACGTATAGGTGCTGCACGTTGCTTTCAGAAACAATGTTCATTCATCAGAAGCATCAAAGCTGGTTAGGTAGTCATAACAATAAGATGAGAGGAAAGCTTTATGAGAGATATGGTTTTGAGTTGCATGGCAAGAGGCTTGAGTTATGTGCGCAAGGACTGCGGACAAGGGGTTTCAGAGTACGTCATTATTCTAGCGGTCATTGTGATTGCTTGCATCATTCTAGCGATTGCGTTTCATGAGCAACTGGTAAATGTGTGGGAAAGCATAACCAGTCAATTGGGCGGCATTGCGTGATGCGCAATGAAAGTGGGCAGGCGAATGCAGAGTATGTTATTGCGCTGCTTGTGAGCCTTGCTGTGGTGCTGGCTGGGGCAGCCTTGCTCAGCTATTTTAGTGCAGCAGAGTCCAATGCAGATACGCACAGTTCGCGAACGTACCTACATGCACCTTATTCATTGCCACCTGCAGGAACGGGGGTTAGTGGTCAATGGCTAAAGGATCTAATCATGCACTAGTTTCGTTTAAAGTACGGCGCGAAAACGGACAGACCTGTATAAAGTTATGGCAAGACGCTAAAGGGCAGATTCTTGCAAAGCTGCGACAAAATGAAAAAGGACAAGCTCTTGCAGAGTTGCCCTGGGTCATCCTAATCATGTGCGTGCTTATCCTAATGATGATACAGCCTGCTATCTATTTATACACACAGATGACATTGGGACAGGTCGCGGTAGGAATTGGTCGAATTGTGGCGACAAAAGACGAAGAAACAGGTCATGGACAGGACGGATTATTGCACAGTTATGCAGCAGATAGATTAGCGGGTCTGCCGAGGGGCGATGCTTTTTGGATTCCCGGAACATTGCAGGTTGAGGTTAGTGGCAATTCGCGCTCAGAAGTCATAGAAGTAAGTGTTTCGCTAAAGCAAGAACCATTGCCATTGATGGGATTTTTAGTAGGAGCAAGCATAAATCAGAATGTTGAAGTCACTGGTCATGCTGTCGTGCGTGGCACACAACAAGGGGTTGAAGGGACACCACAGAATGCTCCCCAACAGTTCGGGTTTGTTCCTAATAGGTAAGGACAGATAAGGATGGTGCAGTAATCATGAGGCTTTCATGGTTCAAAAATGAAGAAGGTTCAACATCATTAACGATGGTGCTAGGTATTATGCTCAGTGTGGTGTTACTAGCATCCAGCGTGCAGTGGTACTGGACAAACTCGACCTCTTCAGATATTCAAGTTGTGGCAGACATTGGGGCTTTGGCAGCAGCTGATGTAACAGCGCAGTCTGTCATGCTAATTCAAGCTCTCGATGCTATGTTACTTACGGCAAATTTATTTGGATTAGTGCTTCATGCAATAACGATTGTGGCAGGCTTGCTAACGGTGCTTTCGGCACCTGTTGGAGGTGTGGCCGCGACGCCTTTTCTTGAACGGATAGTTGACTTCAATTATCGATACTGCAAAAAGCGGCGTGAATTTGCACAACATGCCTATCAGTTGGCATCTGTGGTTAGCGAGGCAACTCCTTATTTGGCAATGGCGACCAGCTATTATTCGGCAACGGAAAATTCGCGACTGTTGGGGGACTTTAATGGTACAGCCTATACAGCGATAGCAGTACCCTTTCCTTTGCGCGGAAAAGTTGAATTGACAAATTCTTCTGGTGATGCAGACCAGTTACTACAAGAAGTGACAAGGGCAGGCAAAGAAAATACCGAGTCTGCCCATGAAATCAAGCGATTAGAGGGCGATGTCGAGGCGGCCGTTGATGAATGTTTCCGACTAAATGTCTTTTTGCTGCCAGGAACTAGTAGGGCTCATTGGAATCCTTTGTCTGCTATTGACGATTTTGCTCGCGGGTGGGGAGAATTACAGGCGCAGTCAATACCAGTGATTGATGGTCCTGTGCCGATTGATAACACACAGATTAACCGTGACCGCCTGCAAGAGCGCTATCTGCAGGACTATCGTCGCATAGGACAGTCCGTGGATGAACAAGTCCATGTGATTTTAGATAGAGCGGCCGCGACAGAGGCTGCCGATGTTGCAGATATTAGCATGAGTGACTTGCTTGGTAGCGAACGCGGACAACGCATCTACGTGCTAGAACGTGCTGATGGTGATCGTAGAGCATATCACAGCAATCCGAATTGCTTTGGGCTTGCAGGCTCAACAGCAGAATTGCGCACGCGCACCTTAAGTTATGTCGCTGGTGATGTTGACCATCCACCCTGCGTATTGTGCGAACCTCCGCATTGGCGCGCCTTGCAAGTATGGGAACAACAATTGGCAGAGTACGTCCAATCTTGGAACTTTGAGGCAGCAGCACTGCGTTGGTGGTATCAGGCGACAGAATCAATTGAGCTTGAACAAGATCAGGTTCGTGAAAGAACGCAGGATGCATTTGATTTATTGCTTGAAGAGTCGAAATCATTTTTGATAGGCAATCGCTTAAGTTACACACCTGCTGGTGCGCGGGGCTACATTTGTGTTGTTGTGTCATCAGGGCAGCGTGAACTGCCAGCATTTACACTGCCAGTTTTGACCGCTTCCGAGGATGTTGTTTTAGGTAGGCAGATGGCAATGGCAGGTGCACGCCTCATGCCATCAGGTGGCGAGTCAACGATTCCCAGCTTGTTGTCACAGTCTGCTGATATGGCAGATAGTGCAGGAGTAGAGGGCTTTGCAGGCGTGACACATGAACTTTTAGGTGGTGAGGATGATAGCTTTGCAGGATCGGTTATTGGATTTGCCTTAAGCATCTGGGGCAGTTGCCTACAGATGCATGCAGATGGCAGTGCACAAATTGAGCGCTTAATGCTGGGATTGCCTTTTGGCTTGGACAGCATTGCAACGAGCAGCCTACGATCATTCTTTGATACAGCTCAGATAAGTGCTCCAGATTTGCGTAGACCTATGCCAACACTAGTCAGTACTTCAGATGTTGGAGATATCAATGCGTCAGGATTTGAAGGCAGCTTTGTCCAATCGGTTGCTACAGCAAAAGAGGGGCTTGAGCAAAGTGGAGGTGCTTCAATTGCAGGTATGCGCGAAGCTATAAGTGGCATGATTAATGAACTTGATGCAGATGTTGGTAGTCGCATTGAAGAGCTGATGCAAGTTCGCGTATTGGGAGTCAGTATTCCACTACCCTTTAGTCAGACAGTGCAAAATATGGCAAGCACTGCTTTCGAGTCTGTTCGAGGCAGAGAGCAAGAACTCTTCGTCGCGCTGGGATTTCGATGATGTTGCCTTGTTTGAAGCGGCTTCGCTGCGAGTGCGGACAGATGACGGCAGAATTGGTCATGCTGATCCCCTGTGTGTTGCTAGTGTTAGCAATCATAGTGAATGTGGGCATGTTTTTTGCAGAGGCAGCACGCTTTGATCGTTCCGTAAATGAAGTTGCGCGCGCATTGGTGACATCGAGTGAAGATCCGGTAGCGATAGCAGGTCAGGTGCTTGATGAGGCTATGGGATATGACAAAGGATCAAAAGGTCCTTATAGGATTCAGGTACATGTTGAGAGCAGCGGTGAACTATTTCTGCAAAAGAGAACACTGCACTTTACATTTGAATACGAGTTGTTTGCGACACGCATTTTTGCAAGTGCAGCTGCAAGCTCACCAGAGTTTCTGACGCGCGAAAAAAGTTTGAACATTTTTTGGAGCACAGGACTATAAATGAGCAGAACACATAAAACATGCATGAAGGTCAAGACGGTCACCAGTTATTACGGACGCATGAAAGGTCTTTTAGGCACCAGACAACATCAGCTTAATTTCGATGTGCTGCATCTAATTCCGTGTAAGGGAGTACACACCTTTGGCATGCAGTATGCGCTTGACCTCGCATTCTTAAACAGGCAGGGACAAGTAATTGCGTTGTACAGGAATGTAGTTCCGAATCGTGTCTGCCAAAGTCCGCCCAAAACGCATAGCGTGCTTGAACGACCTGCAAGCAAAAACGCATGGTTGCTTGTAGGTGACCATATTGAAAATATAACCGCGAAATTAGGAGAAGAACATGAACCTAATGAAGACATGTCCCATCTGCCACGCAAAAGCAATAACGGGTGCGAGAACCTGCTATGAGTGTTACTATCGCTTTTCTGATCGGTCGACGCGCAATGTTCAGCTGCCTGTTAAGAGCTTGAATACCTCATAGCCGTTGGGGTCAAGTAAAAGACCTGTGCGCATTGCTTCTTCTTCGCTGTAGACCCTGGCACCATTTTCTTTGATGCCGTCACCCCAGATTAAGAAGGGCACGGGATCATCCTCGTGTGTTCTGCTTGATATGGGGGTGAAATGGTCAGGCATGGCAAGAATGCGAAATCCTGGACTATCTTCTGTTGACTCAAGTTGCTTGGCATAGGCAAAAAGTCTGCTCATGATCTTGTGGTCAATAAGCTCAACAGCTTTGAGCTTCTTTTCGATGTCGCCTTGATGACCCATCTCATCGGGAGCTTCGACGTGAATGATGACCAGATCAGCAGTGTCATTCTTGATTGCATCAATAGCGCCGTCAGCCTGTGCACCAAAATCATTATCTAGGCCATCGGTCACGCCATCAATTTCTAAAAAGTTGATGCCAAAAAGATCTGCCATACCGCGCAAAAGGTCAACGCTGCTGGTCATGGATGCTCGTAAGCCATATGCTTCTTTGAAGGATTGCAGATTTTGCGAGGCAGTGCCTGGCCAGAAAGGCCAGATATCGGTAATGGGCAACTCTCCCGCTTCAACCAAGCGCGCATTCGTGGGGTCATCCTTCAAGATCTCATGAGCATGTGCCATCATTTCGAGTAGTGGACGTGCATCTTCGCCTTGACCATTTGGCAATTCATCAAGGCCAATGGGCATATCACTAATGTCGTGTGGGGGAGTATAGTTCAAGTTCATTACCTCTGGATATCCCTTGGCGACCAAGATATGGCGATAGGCTTTGCCAGGATAAAAGGTGAAAGTGTCGTCATTAAGGTGTTCGGCAAGGCGCGTGACAATTGCAGTGGAATCTGCAGTAGAGATATTGCCGCCTGCATAGCTAGCCATGTTGCCATCTAGAATAGTTAGCGTGTTGATGCGCATGGCAATCTCGTCAGGAGCAAGTTCAATGCCCTGTCCTGCAGCTTCAATAGCACCGCGCCCAATGAAGTTTGCAACAGGGTCATAACCTAGAATTGAAGTACATGCTGCATTGGAGGATACTTCCATGCCTTCTGGAACAGTGCGAGCAAGACCTACCATTCCTTGTTGTGCCATCATATCCAGAATGGGCGTTGTTGCAGCCTCAATAATAGTCTTGTTGTTAAGCTGTCCAATTTTGTAGTCAGCTGCTCCGTCGAGTATTACAATTGCGTATTTCATGAATCCTGCCTTTGTCTGTCTTTTATGCCATCAGTATGTGTGCCGTCAAATTTAAGCGGAGCTAATAGTATAACGAACTCGCCCCGCAGTGTGCTGACTAGATTATTGTTTTGCCTGTGAGTGAGCTCTGCAGACAGCTCTTCTAGATTGCCGCGCAAAACTTCTTCATAATGTTTTGTCAGTTCGCGTGCGATGACTGCCTGTCTATTGGGGTAGAGCTGTGCGAGGTGCTGTGTTGCTGTCACAATGCGGTGAGGAGATTCGAAAAAAATCAGAGTGGCGTTTAGCATATCTAGCGACTGTAGCAAGGTTTCGCACTTGCCTTTTTTGCGGGGCAGAAAGCTGCCAAAGTAGTAGGCATGAGCAGGCAGTCCACTAATTGAAAGCGCTGCCACAGCTGCGCTTGCACCAGGAACTACCGTAACGGGGATATTGTCTGCACGTGCTGCGGCGACTAGTGGCATTCCAGGATCAGAGATTGTAGGAGTTCCTGCATCACTTATCAGTGCAATGTCTGCGCCAGTTTTTAGGTGCGTACAAATCTCAGGAATTTTACGTGAGCTTGTTCTGTCATCGAAGCGTTTGAGTGGCGTATCGATTCCAAAGTGATTAAACAGCCGTCTGGAAACACGCGTATCTTCTGAATAGACTGCCGATACTTGCTGCAAAACTTCAATTGCACGCAAGGTCATATCTCCCAAGTTGCCAATGGGGGTGGCAACGACGTAGAGCGTTCCAGGTGATGTATCACCAGTCATAGGTATGTATTCGGCTGGTCAGTTAATCGTACGCAGGCGGTAGTTTTGTGAGCCGAGCCCTAGTTGTTGCGAATAGCGCATTGCCAAAGAAACATCAACGTCATTGATTGCCTGAAACTTTTCATCACCGCACTTGAGGTCTTCACCAACAGAGTCTTTTGCGCCCTGTGCTTGTTCGACCAAGTCAACGGCTGCTTGATCAATTGCAACTGGGTCGCAGCTAACAAGTATGCCAATATCGCCAACGATGGGGGCATCGGAATAGGTGCAGCAATCACAGTCTGGCGTGATATTGGTTAAAAAGTTCAAGTAGATGACCTTGTTTTGTTCTTTTGCACTAAAGTGCGCAAGCGCACCTGCTGCATGTTCAACAGTTCGCTCTAAGAAATCCTGAGGAGAGGTGTCCCAGTTAATAGCAATCGCACCATGGGCACAAGCTGTCAGACATTCGCCACAGCCATTGCATACATCATGATTGATGTGAGCGTAGCGTGTTCCTGACTGACCCTGTGCCATAGTGATGCACTTTGGTTGACACCAGTCAATGCAGCGAGCACAGGCTGTACAATTATCGGGAACAACGCTTGGCTTGATGCCAGAATGCATGCGCTGCTTTGCGCTACGCGAACCCAACCCCATACCGATATTCTTGATCGCACCGCCAAAGCCTGCTAGACTGTGTCCCTTGACGTGACTAATGACAATCATGACATCGGCATCTATGGTGGCACTTGCAACGCGCACCGATTCGAAATGTTTTCCACCAGCGACGGGCACGACAACAGAATCGCGACTAATCAGACCGTCTGCAATAATGATGGGCGCACCTACGGTTGAATAGCCAAATCCATTTGCGATAGCACAATTTATGTGATCAATGGCGTTTTGACGCTGCCCTGCATAAAGCGTGTTTGTGTCAGTGAGGAATGGTTTTCCACCCAACTCTTTAACACGATTTACTACATTACGTGCATGGACTGGACTGACAAAGCCAGTGTTGCCTTCTTCGCCAAAATGAATTTTAACAGCGACCTTGTCGTCTGCCTGAATCACGTCGTCAATGCCGGCGCGAGTAAGTGCCAAATTGATGCGCTCAAACAATGATCGCTTGCGCTGAGTACGCAAGGGAATAAAGAACACGTCACTTCCTGTTTGCGAGACAAGGCGCATTTGCGCTTCTGATTGTTGGGGAGGAGCCTCTTTGATTGGCTGGAAGTATTGAGCTTGCTGCACAGCGGGTGTTGGCATCGGCATTGGCACTACTGGTTCAGGAGCCGGCGTCGCAACTGGCGTAGGCGGTACTGTGGTTTCCTGATTCAGAGGTTTACCAGTCTGTGAGCAGAATCGTGCTACAGGTGCTGGTTTTGCAGGTGCAGATGTTGTTGGTTCAGGGCTTACTGATATAGGTGCAGCAACAGGTGCCTGTTCTGGTGTAGGTATTGTAGATGCAGCAGGCTCGGTGACAGGTGTTGCAGCCTTCTGGGCAGGTTGAACCGTGAAAGGTGCTGTAAGGTCGTGTTCGGGAACTTGTGGCTGTGGTGCAGAAGGTGCTGGCGTAGGGATGGGCAAATCAAAGAGCGATGGAGGATCATCCTGCTGCTCTGATTTGACAGCTGGGGGTGTTGCAGCAAGCTTAGGGGTCGGTGATGCTGCTGAAGCTGCTGGTGTTTTTGGAGCTGCACTTGCTGCCTGCATGGGTGTGGCAGGTACGCGCTTTTCAGCAGGCGCGCTTGTAGATGTAGTGGCACGCTCTGCTTCATATTCAGGGGTCATCGTAGAAAGTGGACGCACTCTCTCACCATCAATTACGAGCTTTGCAACATCAAGACTAATGGGGATTGAGCGATATGACGCAAACATTGCAATATTGATGAGTGCGCTTTTTAGTCCAACCTCGCTGTCAAAGCGGTTGACCAAAAAATCAATAACATCTTGTGGCACATTGAAGCCTTCACGCGCTGCTTTGTCGCGCAGTATGAGTTCGCGGTCTTCGGGCGTGTTTATGGACATATCAGATCTCCTGTGTTTCGCGTCCGCTACTTTTTGCGAGCCTTCATGAACAGCACCATGACTATCGCAATGATAGCTGTAAGCAAGAGTGCTCCTGCGACAACCATGATGCCACCAGCAACGCCATCTGCGTTTTCACGAGCAGTGACTTCTGGCGGGATATATTCGATGTCAAATGACAAGCGCTGCCCCGCTTCAATGTCAATGAAAGAATAGGCATAGGCAATGTCGCCTGTGGGACTCGTTGCCATGTATTCAGCTCCAGGGCTTTGAACAACGCTGCCTGCGGGAATAAAAGCGGCCAGACGCATTACGCCGACGTCGTCGAGTGGCGTGTATTCAATTTGGATTGAATGGTTGCCATTCGGAAGTGACCGCACAGGAAAGCCTTCGAGGTAAAATTCGATTTGAACGGTGTGAGAATTCTGCACTACTGCAGTATAGATATCCATTCCGTCTGCAGTTCGAGGCTCAAGAGCTCCTGGAAAGGGTACAGATTCTGGATTGACTCCACCTTCTGGCACTTCGCCAAACCAGTAGACATCGACACCTTCCGGCACAGCAATTTGTACTGTTGCAGGCAATTCGACATCTGGATACAGGATGCCCATCACAGCTCCCGTATATCCGTCAGGAACACGAAATTGCTTATATTGCAAAAAGGAGAAGGGAGCGATATCTTGTGAAGCCTGTGCAGCAGATGGCAGAACTAGCCCAAATCCCATGCTTAGACACAGTGCAAAAATCACGCAGCACAGGATGAGCGCTTTGAATTGCCGCTGACCTCTGCTGTGCGAATTGCGTAGCTGCAGCGAATTACTCGTCATCGCTACTTTCTTCCCTGTCTTCTGTGCTGTCATCAACATCATCAGTGCCTTCATCGTTGTTTTCGCCGTAATAAGTATCGTAATCTGTGTCATCGTATGACTCTGCTTGGTTACGCCTGTGCCTGACAAGCAACATGAGTCCTGCCGCCAAAAACAGGGTTCCTATCACTGTGACCGCTACGACAACGATGCCCATCTCAAGGTCAGCGGTACCGTGACGTGCCGCAGCCGCTGAGGGCTGGTATTCAATAGTGATTTCGTAGGCTCTGCCACCGGCAACATTGCTGAAGGTGCGTGCATAAATATATTCATGCAGGTGAGGGGATAGACCTAAGTTTTCAAGCAGCGGAGCGTCCAGTACGGTACTGCCATCAGGGATATATGTCGCCAAACGCAACGTTCGTGCATTATGCAGAGGGGTGTATTCTAGGTGTATTGAATGATTTCCATTACGCATAAGTTCAGTGGCAGTGTAGCCCAGTAGGAATTCAATCTGCATGACGGGCACTGTAGTGACAGCAGTGTAGATGTCAAAGTCACCCTCTGTGCGCATTTCAAATGGCTCAGGAAAGGCAGGATCGTTCTCTCTATCGCCGCCATGTATTTCACCAAACCACAGAAGCTCAACTCCTGCAGGAACGGCAACCTCAAAGCGTGCGGGAAGTTGTTCTTCTGATATGTCCATGCCGCCACTGACTAATCCAGCATAGCCATCTGGAGTGCGATATACCTTGTACAGCACGAAGTCCAGAGGCATTATCTGATCTGTGGCAGGTTCGACTACAGGTGCGACAAGCCGTTCTTCTTCAGGTTCGTCTGCTGTATTGCTTGGATCAGTTTCATCTGCTCCAGCAACCGCAGCAGTCAGCAATGCGGGAATCGGCATAGTGGTGCTGTCTGCAAGTAGTCCCAGCGTGGGAGCAAGAACCATTAAAAGTAGTGATAGCGCAAGAACATATGTGGTCAGACTCAGGATTTTTGCCCTGAGTCTGTGTGTGACCTTATGTGTTGATGTTGCCATTAGTTGCCCCAAGCTCCACCACTTTTAGAAGCTTCAGAGCGATCATCATCAACATCTTCGCTTGTATCGTTGTCGCTGTCGTCATCTTCTTGGACGCTCTCGTCTTCACTCCAGTCATCATCGTAGTGGGCTGATTTATTTCTTGTCTTGATAAACAGCCAGAAGGTTAGGGCAGCACCGCCAAACAATAGGGCAGCGAGAACGATAACTACCCAGCCGTCGAGATTTGTTATGGCGTTTCCACCTGCAGTAATGGTGTAGGTAATTTCTGTGGAATACAACTCGCCTGCTTGAGCGTTTTCGATAATGCGAGCAAAGGCAGGTTCATTACCAGGTCCCATACCGAGGAACTGAACATCGCGTGCAAGTACCGCGCCACCTGCTGGTAGTGCAACAGCTAAGCGCAGCTCTTCAAGATCCTGCAAGGGAGTGTACTCTACGTGGATTGAGGGTCCGTCTGGTCCTTGGCTAAATGGGCTATCGTTCAGCCTATATTCAATTTGGACTCGATGATACTGCGTCATAGTTGCAGTGTAGATGTCAAAGTCACCCTCTGTGCGGAACTGCCATGGTTGTGGAAAGCGTGGGTCTTGAGCAGGATCGCCTGTATTACCAACCTCACCAAACCAAAAGACAGGAGCATCTGCGGGCACTGCGATTTCGATAGTTGCTGGCAGTGGCATATTTTCTGCCAAGTCTCCACCTACAATAACAATCCATGAACCATGCGATTGCATGACTTTATAAATCATGGATTCAAAGGGAGTAATGGGTCCACCTAGTGTGGCAGCCATTTCAGCATCAAGCTCTCCGCTGATTGCCATGATGCCTTCCTCAGTTTCTGGAACATCAACTGGCTGTACGTCTGTAGGGACATCCGCATCTGACCCGTTGTCCTCATACTCCGGTAACGCTCCTGCAATTAAGCTGCCCCCAACAAGGGACGCGCACAGCAAGATGAGTACCATGAAAAGTGTCCTGACTGTCCTAAAGCTCTTTTTCATCGTGTTACATCCATTCCTGTTGAATCGTTCATCTCTGTGCAGCTCTTGCACAGCTGTCCGTGTAGACGGCTGCCCGTGCGCGGACACTCAAGCGTAGTTGCCTGCGACGAGGGACGATGCTGTTTTACACGTATATTTAATGATAAACCTTTTCAGGTTCAGATGGTAGGGAAAATACAAGCCAGATGATGGATTAACTTACAATAGAGTCATGAGGAATCGAAAAAAGATAGTTCGTAGTGTCTGCTTGACATTGCTGGCGTTGGTGCTTCTGGCATGCGGGATTGTTGGGAGCGCTCGACTGATTAATGCAAATGAGTATCGTATTGTGTCAGATACTGGCGTTGACGAACAGTTCTTCCTCGACATTGGAGGGTTGCAACAATTTGTGCAAATTAGGGGAGAGTGTACCAGCAATTCTGTGATTGTTTTTGTACATGGCGGACCTGCAAATCCGCTGCCTCATTTGGCGTATCACTTTCAGCGCGGGCTTGAACGTGATTTTACGATTGTGCATTGGGATCAGCGCAGCTCTGGACGGACTTATTTCGAAAATCTTGATGTAGATCAACCAGATGTCTCGCTTGACTTGATCTTACGTGATATGGATGAAATAGTTGACTACGTGCGGGAGCGATTTGCGACACGTCAGGTCATCGTGGTAGGACATTCTTGGGGTACGGTGGTAGGCGGCCAATACGTGCAGCGCCACCCTGAAAAAGTTGAGGCATTTATTGCTGTCAGCCAGGTGGTAAACGTGCGACAAGGTGTCGGCATAACAGCACGCGAAATGCTTGCAGGCGAGCAAGATGGGCGAACCAGCAGAGCAGATGCGAGCGAATTAACGAACCTGATTGAACAGCTAGAAATGACGGAAGAGTATAGCCCAGACCTGCTACATTACTTTAATCGGATACCAATGCTTGCACACAGTAATTTGCCTCACGAACATCAGCGATCAATTCCTGTGACTGTCTGGGCCAGTGCAAGTTCTCCTGTTATTAATGTGACCGATCTGCGGTGGTTTTTGACCATAATATCTGCGGAAGAATTTGAACGAATCCAGACAAGCATACTGCAGGAAAGTTTTTCCTATGATGCGCGTGATCGTGCGGCACAGTTTGCTGTGCCTGTGCTTTTTATCGTGGGTGACAATGACTGGTTGACACCTGTTGAATTGATTGAAGATTATTATGTGCGGGTTGGAGCACCTCATAAGGAACTCACAATTCTTGGCGGGGTTGGCCATAATCCACTTCTTGAGGTTCCAGACCAAGTACACACAGCAATTGTTGACTTTCTTGAATAGTGAGTGCTGTTAGAGACCAGCAAACAGTGAGATAATGGACATCTTGCCCAATCGTAAGAACGGGGTTTGCTCATGAAAGGTAAGCATTCAACTATATTAGTGACTTGTCCTGACAAAGGTGCTGCTCGTGCGTTGGCACGACTACTGGTTCAGAGCAAACTTGCTGCCTGTGCGCAGCTGCTCGATATCGAGAGCATATATCGTTGGGAGGGAACAGTCCACGAAGAGGACGAAGTTTTGCTCATCATAAAATCAAAGACAGAACTCTTTGATCAGCTGCAAATAGCTATCACAGAAAATCATTCCTATGATGTGCCGCAAATAGTCCAGCTGCCCATAACGGATGGTCTGCCTGCGTACCTGAATTGGATTGATGAGCAGACGACTGCCTAACCGCTCTGTCATAATCTGCACTATGTGTTCGCTATAGATGTACCATTAACCCAGAATAAGAAGGGAGCACGTCCATGAAAAAGACTAAATTTTTGCTGTTGGCATTGCTGGCAGTTCTGCTGTTGGCGATTGGTGTAGCAGGTTGTACTGCACCAATGACTGCGACTGATTCTGCCGATGAATGGGCAGCCGGATCCGAATCTCTTGGACTGTTATCGGATGATTCTGCTGGTATTGGCGGGGTGCAGCGCTACAGCTACATGACAGAAGAAGAATTCGATTCGCTTGATTCCATTGAATCCGCTACTTCTGTTGTGCCGCCTGCAGGTGGCGGTGCGCCGACAGATGCAGATCGTATGCTGATTCGCTCGGCAACCGCCAGACTTGAAACAAAGGATTTTGATCAATCGCGCACTGCCATTGAGACAGCCCTCAGTGCAGCAGGCGGTTTTACCCAAGATTCCGAATTGAGCGGAGACGGAAGTGCAGATAATCTTCGCACCTATCATGCGGTGCTGCGTGTGCCTCAAGACCAGTTTGATCGGTTTGTAGAGGGCGTGACCGCGCAGGGCAACCTATTATCCTTGACGAAATCAGGTGATGATGTCACTGACGCATTTTTTGATCGCGAGGCACGTATCAAAATCCTCGAAACAGAGGAAACAGAACTGCTTGCCATTATGGAGGGCGCAGACGATGTTGCAGATGTGTTCCGCATACGCGACCGCGTATCAGAAATTCGCATCGATATTGAACGCCTTAGGGGCGAGAACATCAGAACAGAGAGCCTTGTCACTATGAGCACGGTTACTCTGACATTAACCGAGGTTCAGACTATTACTCCTATTGAAGAGGACGGTTTCCTTACCCGCGCAGGCCATACTTTCACGGTTTCGATAAATGCTTTTGTGTTGTTCATGCAGGGTCTTGCTCTGGTGCTCATTGCGATAGCGCCCTTCGCTCTTTTGTTAGCAGCAATTGTCGCGGTAATCTGGGTACTGGTACGTCGCAGCATCAAAAAACGCAAAAAGAAACTTGAACAGTTACCGCAACCACCATTGCCAACCGAACCTTCGCCTATCTCATCTGCAAGTGAATTCCAAAATGCGCCACCAGTTGAGCCACCGCTGGGATCACCGCCACCATCAATGCAGTAGAAGCAAAGGCGGAAGAGTACGTCCATAAACTAACAGAGGGGTTGCTAAAAGCGCAGCCCCTTTTATGTGGCGATGCTTGTCTGATCTAAGTGCCAGATGCGCTTTTGCACATGGCTAGGTTTTGACTAGTTCAGCCGACAAAGCAAGTAGTTCCCTCATTCTGTCTGCGGTTCTTTGGACAATCTGCTCTTTAATCAGAGGGGAATTTGGCTTTTCTGTCACTGTGTCCTGTCGCAAGTTTCCAACGATGTCTGGAAAAACTTCTGGAAACAATATTATTAGATCAATCTTTTCTTTCATTTCTGAAAGCAGTTCAAGTTGTTTGGGGTTAAGCCTGGAAAAGTACAGCAACATTGTTCGCTCAACTTCAGAAGATATTAGGCGCAGTCCTTTGACGAGTGATGCCCATTGCTCAGGTGTGAAATCATGCATCAGCGCAGTGAAGTCTTGCCCTTTGCCGTGCATTTCAGAGTAGATTGCTTTGTTGATTTCTAACGAGTCAAGTGCAGGAATGTTTGTAGCAGTGCCCTGATCAAATGTTATTCCCAGCATCCCACGAATCTCAAGTATCGTAAAGTTTGCAAGCGCAATAATTTTCTTCTGAACCTTTTCTTCAAAACCTTTCCATCTGACGCGCTCATCGCGGTCAAGCAGATAATCAACTAAGAGTATCGCAATCAAAATTTGCAGAAAGACTGCAGCGAGATTTATCAGCAGTCCGTCAATATCGTGAAAAAAGTAGAAATGCAATGTTAGGCAGACAAAGAAGCCCACAATTGCTACGACAATTAAGACAATTTTGTATCTCATGGATGGGAGTCCTCTCCAACACGTTTGCCTTGATGTACTGCCAGAATAAAAGTATACCGAATAGTGGAATTACTGCATCGTGATACTATGATACCGTTATACTGCAGTTGCCAACTAATGTCGAGAAAGAATGAATAATGGACATAAAAGATTTAGCAGTTTCTGAGCGCTTAATTTGTGCTTTGGATACCGCAGATGTAGATGAAGTTAAGGCGATTATTGATGAGCTAGACGGGGTAGTTTCGTTCTTCAAGATTGGCATTACCCTTCATTTGGCGAGCGGACTTGAGATTGTGAACCTGCTGCTTGATTCAGGCAAGCGTGTTTTTCTCGATTTGAAATACTATGACATATCAGAAACTGTTGAGCAGGCAGTGCGTCAGGCAGCTCAACTGGGTGTCACCTTTTTAACAGTTCATGGCAATAGCGAAATAATCCGCGGTGCGGTAAGAGGAAAAGGGGACAGTGATTTACAGATTCTGCTGGTTACGGTACTTACAAGTCTTGACCAGGAAGACTTAAGTGAGATGGGATATCCAGTGCCCCTTGAAGATTTAGTTTTGACTCGTGCAAAAAACGGGCTCAAATATGGGGCTAACGGAGTGATTTCCTCGGCGCATGAAGCAGGGATTATCAAAGAAGAAACTGAAGGCAAATTACTTGTCATATCACCAGGCATTCGTGATGAGGATGCTCCGTCAGATGACCAAAAAAGAAAGATGTCGGCAGATGCTGCCATCAAGGCAGGTGCTGACTTTTTAGTAGTTGGTAGACCAATTACTGCTCCGCAAGATGGGAAAACCAGGCGCGAGGCAGCACAAAGCATCATTGAAAAAATGGAACAGGGTTTCGCAGACACGCAATAGACGTGCAGTAGGTTGTAGAGCAAACATGTATAGCTGCATTGAGCACGTTCTGCTGGTAATGTCTTGAACTAAGATTAGCCCACTTTGCAGTGCGGCAGATGACCCTTAGCCAAACAAGGAGGCAGCAATGTGTGACACTATGTGCATTATGTCAGGCTTCAGCTCTGACGGGCTGGGCTATTTTGCTAAGAACAGTGACCGGAGTCCCAATGAGCCATTGCTAACCTTGCGCGTTTCTGCCATGCGCCATGCGCCTGGCACTACGCTTAAATGCACCTACATCGATATTCCTCAGGTAGAGCAGACTCGAGAAATAATCATCTGCAAACCTTCATGGATGTGGGGTGCTGAAATGGGCGTGAATGATGCCCGTGTTGCAATTGGTAATGAGGCGGTGTTCACAAAAGCAAAGCGAGGAAAACCATCTCTAATTGGAATGGATTTGCTCCGCCTGGCGCTTGAACGTACGGGTACAGCTCTCGAAGCGGCCAAACTGATAGTTGATCTGCTGCTGCAGTATGGTCAAGGAGGCAATTGCGGCTTTGATAAAGAATTCCACTACGATAACAGCTTTCTGATTAGTGATCCTACACGCAGTTTTGTGCTGGAGACCTCTGCCAAAAATTATGCGCTAGCAGAAGTAAAAGATGCGTATGCTATTTCGAATCGTCTTTGCATTGGAACTAATCATATTGCACAGGCAGGTATTGCGCCTGGCGAAGATTTTGCTCGCTCCTATACCGAGCCAATTCGCTCATATTTTGCTGAATCGAAGCAGCGTAGACATCAAGCAGAATGTGGTCTGCAGCCCACGGCTGGCGCAAGAGGCCTGATAGAGATTCTTCGAACACATGAAGAAGGCCTTGACGGAAAAGAATTCTCCCGCAAGAGCACAGGAAGTGTGTGCATGCATGCAGGTGGCATGATTGGTGATCACACTACGGGATCTATAGTGCTAACATTGCGTGAGCGCAAACCAATTACCTTGTGGCTTACGGGATCTTCGACGCCTTGCATATCTGCGTTTAAGCCTGTGTTTTGGAGCTCTTCTACTCCGCCGCTTTTTGACGACGCGATGCAGAGTCTCGATTACTGGTTGCGGCGTGAGCACCTGCACCGAGCAGTCATAGCAGGAAAGATTGATGTTGCTGCACTTCGCAAAAGAATCAGAACTTTAGAACAACAGTGGTTTGCTCAAGAAGAGCAAATTATGAGTTCTGACAATCCCAGTCCAGATGATCTTGCTGCACTTTCTGCCAGTGCCAATAGAGATGAGCAATCGCTGATTGATGAATTCTATGATAAAGACTGGCAGATGCTTTCTGGCAAAAATCGCTATACGCGCTACTGGAGGGCAAAGAATGAGAGACTTGGGTTAGAGCGTGCATGATAAAGCTGGCAGAGTACGTCCAGCTCTGTGACAAGTTGAGACAAGTTGTGATTAGCAGGATGATGCAGCGGTGAAAAAGATACTTATTGCACCCGACAGCTTTAAGGGAACGCTGAGTGCCAAACAGGTTGCTGACGTAATTGCTGCTGAAGTTACACGGCACTATCCAAGGCTAAAGGTCGAGAAACTGCCAGTGGCAGACGGTGGCGAGGGTAGTGTTGAAGTGATTGTTGCAGCAGTGGGTGGAACTTTTGAATATGTGCAGGTACAGTCTCCTGACAACAGGAACATAAAAGCATATTTTGGAGTGGCGGCTGACAACATTGCTGTTCTAGAAATCGCCCAAAGCACGGGAATCACCAGGCAAGTTGGTCTACATCCCATGACGTCGAGCACTTATGGTTTTGGGCAGCTTATTGTAACTGCTCTTAATCGGGGACTGCGAAACTTCTTTCTATGCATAGGTGGCAGTGCAAGTACTGATGCAGGATGTGGCATGGCAGCTGCCCTCGGAGTACAATTTCTTGACAGTGCAGGGCAATCCTTTGTTCCCAGTGGTGCGACACTGCACAAAATAGTACGCATTGACGTAAGCGACATTAATCCTTGGGTCAAAGACAGCACATTTACCGTACTGTGTGATGTTGATAATCCCTTGTATGGAGAAAGTGGAGCAGCCTATGTCTACAGTCCTCAAAAAGGTGCAAATTCTATAGAAGTTTGCATGCTTGATCAAGGCTTGCGCCATGTAAGTGAAATATGCAAACAGACCTTCGGAAGTGATTATGCAGCTGTTCCTGGCGCAGGCGCTGCAGGTGGTCTAGGGTTTGGCAGCATGGTATTTTTAGGTGGGAATCTAAGGAATGGAATTGATACTATCCTTAGCCTTTGTAACTTTGAAAAACATTTTGCGGGTGCCGATCTCATTATTACGGGGGAGGGTAAACTTGATAACCAGAGTTTTTCCGGTAAAGTTCTTTCGGGCATTCTGCATAGTAGTGGGGATGTTCCCATAGTCTCAATATGCGGAATAAATGATGCGTCAGAAGATCTGCTGTGCAGGCATGGTATAACAGTCTTTGAGATCAGCAAAGGTAGCTCTGTTGAGGAAAGCTTGAAAAATCCAGAAGTTTGCTTAAAGCGCGTTACAAAGAAAATGCTGAAGTCAAAAGCGTTCTTGGCTATTGTCAATACCTAAGGGCATGCTACCCAGTGCATTATTGTCTAGGTGCCAGGATAATCGCACCTGTTCGCGCATTTTGAGCATTTTAGCTTGATTGCGCTTACGGGCTGCTCTCCCTTAATGCTTTTTACCAGTCCGAAGACGTTTTCAACTTCGTTTGATGCGCCTTCGATAGCGAGAGCTATTGATCCTTCAGAGCCATCAATGCCGCCAGCAGAGATGCAGTAGGCATCGATTTTTGCAAGTTTTTCAAGTGCATCAATTTCAGTTATTGCTTGTCCATAGGTCACCGGCATAAGTCCTACTTTCATGCCAATCGATAGATTAAATGTTTGGATGCCAGAAACATCAGCAGCAAGCACTACATCGGGGATAAGCTTTTCAAGACCCACAGGCAAAATTAAGTGTGCTCCACGAGCAACTACTATAGGCAGTGCTTTGCCAATAGTGCCTCCTTCGGGATGTGCGAGTTGTACGCCGACAACTCCATTTGCATCGATGGCATTGCCACCCTTGATAAATACGTCATCGGCGGTCATTTTTTGGACGGCCTCTTCCCAATTCAAGTCGCTTGCCTTTCCGCCAATAAGAACTGCAGGTGCAATTCGTTCATCTGCGGGAGTTATGCACTGCCGTCCCGCAGAGACGATTCCTGCAGTGTAGCGTGCCTTGTCTACAGGTTTGCCTGTCAGTTCCTCAAGCACAAAAGCATTAGTTGTGCCAGCACCTATGATAATCATGCCACCTGTGAGAGCATTTTGTACCTCAGGCAAGGCAGCGACAGCTTTTGCGATAAGTCGCTTTGATTCTGCAGAAGTAAGGGTGAACAGAGCTTTCATAGCGTTTCGATGCTCCTTATATCGTAGCGAGTATTTCTGTCACGAACATTTTATTTCACAATAAGGTAGCGCCGCAGTTATTATGTGTGGACTATTTCTGCGCCAAAAGGCATAAGGGATAGCTTTGCCAGCTTAAAGCATTGTTTGCCAAAGGGAATACCAATAATGGTGATGCAAAATAGTATGCCCAGTAGAAAAGCTTCGATTGCTAGCATGAAGCCACCGAAAACTATCCATAGAATATTTAGTAGGAGTGATGGAGCTCCTCCTCCTAATTCAACTTCTTTCTTAAAGGGGAAAAATGCTATGGATGCCAGCTTAAAGCACTGCTTGCCAATAGGAATTCCAATAATGGTAATGCACCAGAGAGCCCCAATAAACAGCCAGCTTAGGCCCATAGGTAGACCGCCAAAAATGAACCAGATAATATTGCCTAACGTTTTCATGATTCCTCCCATATTGGTTGATTATAATTATATACACTGTTTCAATGGTACTGCATTCCTTTGCTTGCACGTAACGCAGGCACTTTGAGGGCTGTATATCAAATTGGAGTTGGACTGTAAGCATTTTATAATCTTGTGGCTGATGGGCAAGTAGATAGGGATGAAATTGTGGGGAAACAAGTGGTTTTAACCCAAGAATTAATGAACCAAATTGCAGCAGTTGCTCCTCAAACAGGAAATCTGCACAGAGTATATACACTTAACGGAATTCCGCCGAGAAAACTGGGAAACGCTGTTACAAGTTATGCTCAAACAATGGGAAGTGACGAGACAGTGATCATGCTCTACGATGATACTCTTTGGGGTTCTGCAAGAGATGGTTTTCTGTTGACCACAAAACGTTTCTATGGAAAAAATATAGCTGACTCCAATTCTTTTGTAGAAATTTCAGATATTTCTTCGGTAGACTTTCAGCGCGGGGGAGTACTGAGTCCAGCTGAAATACATGTGCACATCAAGGCGGGTGTGATACTGCGGAAACACCTCACCATGTCGGCACAAAAAAATCAAGCAGAAAATCTGGTTCAGGCAGTAAAGCAAATCGTTATGCTGCTTCAGTCAGGCATTAAAGATTCTGCTCCTGCTGCAAATGTTCAGGACGAAAGCTCACAGCAGCAAACTGCAGTGCGATGCAAGGGTTGTGGAGCAACAGTCCAAGCAGGCACTATCTGTAAATTTTGCAGAAGCCTTGCCTAGGAGCAGGTTAAAGCAAGCTTGCGTGCATGCTTTGACAGAGACTGATGCAGCCTGTACGAACCCATCACGCAATTGAAATATCTATGTGGTCTCACTTGCATTGAGAATCTTTGACTTGATAAAGATGCTTAACACAGGTCCCTTTAATATGCGAAGCATTGTCTTGTATTCAATGGGTGTACAGGTTCCTCTGTAAACCATGACTTCATAGATAGCGCCACTTTCGATTACGCGAAAATCAGCGACTTTGAAGCCATGTCTTTCGTAGAATATCTTGCGACGCACACGCTGTTGCGCATTAGGAGCACTTTCATTTGGTTCCTCTATATTGAGCACAATCTTTTTGCCCTGATAGCATGCTTTGAGCGTATCAATAATTTGCCCACCGTAACCTTTGGAGTGTACCGCTTCTGACACTGCCAGAAACAAGACGTACATTATGTCAGCGCGTACAATGCAGTAGGCAAGTCCAACATATTTGCTTCCATCATAAAAGGCTAGAAAGTCAGCGTAGCCCTGCTCGACTCGTCGCATTAGAATCGCATATGGAACGTGTTGTTCGCGGGGAAATTGATTTGTCAAATCATGCAAAATCAAATCCTGATCAACAAATCCGCGTGTTATCTTTTTTGTTTCAAGCATATTTGTACCCTGCCTTTACTTTGTCCCGCACGAACCTACAGTACATATTACTACGTTGCGTGTGACAAGGTGATTGCTGTGCATCGTGCTTGCCTTACTCGCATTGTCGATGTGCAGCTGCATAGCAGTGGAGAAAAGTATAATTATCTCTTTTTAAGGTGGCGCTTGAACTGTTTTATTTCATTTTTACTGCCAAACCATCCTATGAACTTTTCGTTTTCAATTTGCCGCGAAGTAAGGCTGCTGTACCTTACTTCGCGCTGCAATTTTTGATAGCTTGCGAAGCGCTCGCATGATAGCGTACCGCTTGCGATTGCCTTTTTGATGGCGCATCCTGTCTCGCTGTCATGCGAGCAGTCGCGGAACTTGCATCCTGTAGCAATCTCTTCGATGTCTTCGAAAGTCTTTGAGATGTTACCACCCAGCATTTGAAGCTCGCGCATCCCTGGCGTGTCGATGACGATACCACCACAAGGCAGAGATAATAGTTGGCGGTGTGTTGTGGTGTGCCTACCTTTGTCGTCTTGACGTGTTCTTTGTGCTGCCATCACATCTTCTCCCGCGAGACGATTAATGAGAGTTGACTTACCGACACCAGATGAGCCAATCAGTGCGATTGTCTCTCTCTTGCTGACCTGTGCTGCGATGTCTTTGTAGCCATCTTCAGTGTTAGAGGAGCACACAATTACCTCTACTCCAATGCTTACTGTTTCGATCTCATCAAGTTTTTGTGGCAAGTCATCGCATAAATCAGACTTTGTAAGCACAATTACCGGGGTTGCCATACTGTCCCAGACCAGAGCCAGATAGCGCTCCAATCTGCGCAAGTTGAAGTCTGCATTAAGCGACATGCAGATAAAAACGGTGTCGATGTTTGCCGCAATAACTTGGCCAGAGACACCAGTACCTGCGGACTGTCTTGAAAGTTCGCTTTTTCGGCGCAGGACTTGATGAATAATTGCATTGTCAGTGTCTTCTTCTGTACCATCAATCATGACCCAATCACCCACTGCTGGGAACTCTGTTCTATCATGAGCCTTGTGGGCAAACTTGCCTGATACACTAGCACTTATTTCGCCAGCTTCGCATACCACTCTACATGCGTCGCGATGTTGTTCAGTGACGCGCGCCAAAGAGAGATCCTCATAAAGGGTCGCTTCTTGCTCATAGCGCTCGCTTAATCCGTAGTCCTTTAAATTTAACTTCATTGTTATTGTTCTTTCCGTATTATTGTGAGCAGCCTGTGAGTTGCTCATCATCACGTACGATCTCATTGGCAACAGCATCGATAAGGATGCTCATTATTGCCTCGACACCTTTTGAGCCTTTGCGACTCCGTAGATCAAAAAAGGTAATGGTGAGAGTTTGAGACACTTCTGTAATAAGTTTCAGATCGTGTCTAAACTTCACTCCGCGTACTACAAGCATGCGCATCATTTCCTCATCGATATCAGGGTAGGTCTCTTCTGCTAGCTTGCGTGATAGATGGCTGATGAGTTCTGCATCTTGTTGTAACAGTAGGGGGTATTTCTCTGTCTCTTTAAAAGACCAAAGAGTTAAGTCCTTTACCAGCTGCCTTGAGGGCAGTGTGTGGTTTTTCTGCAAAAAGATTTCTGCATCAGCGAGCACTTTCCTCTGTATGCCAAGCAGAATTTCAGCATAAAGATGCTCTTTATTTTTATAGAAAGAATAAAAAGATCCCTTTGCAATTCCCACTTCTTTTGTTAAGTCTTCGACGGTTACTTTTTTGAATCCATGCTGGATAAAAAGCTGCTCTCCCTTGGCAAGTAGTTTTTCTCGTATAGCAACTTTTTCTGACTCGCTGAACTTTGGCACAATCCTAACCCTTCAATTTATATGACCATCTTTACTATTCGGTCACATAAATGATACATTGCCAGTATGGAGATGTCAATGACTGGACAGAGTAAGCGAGAGAACTTACCTGTGGTGGAGCAAAGCAGCTGAAGCTAGATGATACAATTGCAGCATGATACAACTAACACTGGATTCAAAATTTACAGCAACGTCACTGCAGATTGCAGGTATCGTAACCTTTGCGCTGGGCACATTCTTTCTGGTTGCAGGCACAGCAACAATGCTGGGACTTGCTTATCCAGAGTCACGGGATTTGGCAATTGCGCAAAATCAAGATTTGCCTGTTCAGATGGCAGTTGTGACACAGCCTGTGCGCACTAATAGCACACTAAATGGCGTGACAATGTATCGTGCTGCGTTTGAATGGGATGGCAAGAGCGCGCAAACCAACCCAGTATACACACAAGCTGAAGCTGAAGACATGGTGGGCACCACAATCCAGATTCGCGTAACTGACAGTGGCAGAGCCATACCTGTCGATTACGAACGATCGCTGTATTCAATTCTGGGCTGGATATTCATGGGTGCTTTTGGTGGCAGTGGCGCGTTTATGCTTCTTATAGCGCTTGTCCTGTCAAGAATACGCAAATCTATCATTAAACAAGCAGAGCCCAATCAGAAGGCATCAACCCTCATACACCGCTCGTAATATCAAATCTAGTTAGAGCCTGACTAGAATTGGCGGAGAAATAATTACCATGCAAGAGCCACAAAAGATCGAGATAAGACGTCCCTTGCTGGGAAATATTTTGTTCATCCTAGCATGTTCTGCTTTTGTGGCGATTTGCGTATTTATATTACGACTAGAACTGGGGGATGCCTTTGAAAGATTTATTGCTATTGTAGGTATAATCTTTTTTGGCGGCGGCGGACTGTTTTTTGTTATAGCAAAAATGCGAAAGCCGATCGTTATCGCGTCAAGCAAAGGCATCACTGTTCCTTATGGGTGGGGCGAAAACTTTGTTCGGTGGAAAGATGTTGAGAGGTTTGAGATAGTTACACAGTCTGTTCGGGGCACAAAGCATAAACATGTGGCAATTTTTGCACCCAAGGCGAAAGGAATTGTAGGAGCAGGCGCAATTTCGCAAACGGCAACAGAAGTAGTAACAGGATGGGAAGAGGCTCCGACTTTGCTAATCGGACTTTCCTTCTCATTCATCAAGCCTGAAGTAATCGTAGGCACACTACAAGAATTCCACGACAGATACAAAGCTGCACGGGACGACGGAGCATAGAATATCATGTAGCTTGCAGTGACCAGATGGGATGAAGATGCCAGAAAAACGGATAGTGATGACCCAAGAATTGAGAAATGAATTGGTTGCACTCACTTCGCAGATGAAAGCTCTAAGCAAGAACCTAAGCGGACTGTACGCGTTCAATAGAATTCCGCTCAATAAGTTGGGAAATGCCGCTAAAAGTTTTGCCCAAACAATGGGCAGTAGCGAAACAGTGATCTTGCTTCATGATGACACCTTCACGGGGAATGCAAAGAATGGCTTTATCCTAACTACCAATCGCTTCTATAGCAAGAGGCTTTGGACGCAAGCTTCATCGATAAAAATTGTCGATATTACTAGCGTGGATTATATGCCCAGAGGGTCTGGTGGAGCTCATATGATGCAGATACACTCTAAGACAGACGAGCCCTTGAATGCGCACATTGGCTATGTTGAGGCTGGCAACAAAGAAGCAACCGTTCAATTAGTAGAGCAAATTGTGTATGCACTTCAAGCAAGTATTGGCATGTCCGCTTCTGCAGAATGCAGCAAAAGCGAAAACTCGCAGCCAGCCACTGTGCGTTGCAATGGCTGTGGAGCAACAGTACAAATGAGCACCATCTGTAAATTCTGCAGGCAACTCGCCTAGCTATATTGTTAGTGCAAAAAACTCCATTGCCATACAGCAAAGTATAAGCGGAACTATAATCAGCAAGGTATATCCAACAACTGCTCCCGGTGAAAGCCTGCCAGAATTTTCTGGCATAGCCTGTTGTGACTGCTGCGGAAATGCACCAGTGACTGGCATCTCTTGTTGAACATGTGGATCCACAACTTGTCCGTATGGGCCAGGACCCTGTATCCCTGACATTGTTGCAGTTCCGTAAGGAGGATACATTGGCTCTGACCGAGGACGATACTGTGAATCATCTAAGCCAAGAATTAGCCAAAAGATAGGCCCTAAAAAGAGAAGTCCCAAGGTAAAGCCAAGTCCTTTGCCAAAACATTGCACAAGGTTATACAAAATCCGTCCATAGAGAGCAAAAATTGCAATAAAGAGCACGACGCTTAGAAGTATCATGATGATGCCAATGGTCATCAAAGCCACATTAGGTTCAAATTGGCCTATCGATGATGGACTAGTCTTTATTGCTATGCAGGTAATAGGTGCACTTCTGGCATATGTGGTGTATAGATACCTGTTTTCAAATACCGAAGCTAAAAGTGAAAAGGATTCAAATTGATGCATTCAGCAAACAAGCTTGACCTAAACATGGAGGACAGAAAGCCAAGGGTAGGTTTTATTTGCATTCACAATTCGTGCCGCAGTCAGATGGCAGAAGCAATTGCAAGGCATATAGCAGCAGACATATTTGAAAGTTATAGTGCAGGTACACATATGGTAGACAAGATCAATCAAGATGCTGTTCGAATCATGAAAGATCAATATGACATTAACATGGAGCTAACACAAAGTCCCAAATTAATAGAGGACATACTACCGCTTGATGTAGTGATTACAATGGGCTGTAACGTGAACTGCCCTACTCTGCCTTGTCAGCATCGCGAAGATTGGGAGCTAGATGACCCTTCGGGGAAAGGTAACGATGCCTTCTTGAAAATTATTGCCGAAATTGAAAAGAAGATTCGAGAGTTAGTCCACCGACTATAGACAAACACAGCAGTAAAAGAAAAAGAGATGCCGTCAGACACCTCTTTGAAGTCTTCTTGCCGCTACTCACAAGCACAAGGATTATCTGGAGTACACAGGCAGGGATCACAGGTACAATTTACGCACTTGCAGTGCGGATTAGAACAACCATTATCTTTTGACATTTGCACATCACCTCCTTTAAAGCAGTCAAATCAATCATTTATCCTAAGTACTTAAATTAAGTATGTCTAATAGCTATCTTGAAAACAAGTACGCACCTTATTGTGCTATACTATCCAAAAAGATACTGTAAGGAGTAATCCATTGAATAAAGATTGCATAAAAGGTAACTGCCCTGTTGCTACAACACTTGGCATGATCGGCGGGAAATACAAGCCGTTAATTGTGTGGCATCTGCTCGATGGAGTTTTGCGCTTTGGAGAGTTAAGTAAGCTGGTTCCTCAAGCAACTCCTAAAATGCTGACACAGCAATTGCGAGAACTAGAAAAGGATAACTTGGTAATACGAACTGTGTATCCTGTTGTTCCACCAAAAGTAGAATACTCTCTATCTGACCTTGGCAAAGAAATCGAACCTACACTGGCAGCTATGTATCACTTTGGCAGTGACTACATGCAAAGAGAGGGAATCCAGGTCAGTTGCTCGATGAAGCCTCCTCAGAGCAAAGGCGAACTATTTTAGGAAATGGCGGAGGAAACGGGGATTCCCGCACATTGCTGCGCAATGTACTCTATTCGAATCCCTCTATTCCATCATCAGATTACCCCAGCAAACACTTCGTGCTCACTGGGGTAATCTGGCGGAGGATTAGGGATTCGAACCCTAGGTACCGCTTCAAACGGCACACACGATTTCCAGTCGTGCCCCTTCAGCCAGCTCGGGCAATCCTCCGCAAATGCGAAAATACAGTCTAGCATAGCTGGTGATTGGAATGGGTCTATTCGTCCTCTTCGATACCTGCATCCGCGTCATTGCTGTCAACATCTTTGAATACCTGTCCTAGCAGCTTGTCTGTTGCAAACAATATCAGTGCGCCGTAGTATACCGACTGCAGGTAGTCACCCATATGACTTATGTGAGGAAAGTCAGGATCAGCTGCAAGGATCGCATAGCAAACCAAGACTCCAATGTAAAAGAAGTAAAGTGCTGACTTAAGCGATATGTTGTAAAACATCACTGCAAGAGCCTTTGACCACCAAGTGACACCTTTTTTCTTGTCTCTTGCTTTGACCCAGCGATAAATGTATTTTTCCATCTTATCCATTGCCAGCCAACTTAGAATCAGCATTAGATTCCAAATCATCATGGTTAGCATGTCTCCCTCAGCGACTTCTTGGAAGATCCAATCAGTCATGACGAAATATGAATAGGCTGCAAGTGCTGTTCCTAGCAGATAAACCACTCTTTTTCTCAATATTTTCAAGTGCTCTCCTTTTAGCTTATATCTTGAGCATGCTCTGCTATGCGCTTGCAGCTGCTGCACTTGATGCCGCTGCCATGATAATGATCATCATCATGATTTGCTGTGCAATGATGATGTTTACTATGCTTGCAGATGCAGTTGCAAGTACTGCGTTGTCTGCTGAATCCATGCACTCTTCGATGTAGACCGAGCTAATGATTGCTGTTGTAAAGAGCAGTAGCTCTTGTCCTGAAAGGGTACGAAGCCCTCGCTGTGTTCGCAGATAGCTTTGAGCTTCTAAAATATCGTCAGCCAGCGTGGTGGCATCAACGGAAAGCAGTGACAGGGTTCCTAGAGCTGGCAAGGTGAATTGTTTGTCGAGTCGTATTCTTTGTGCGCGCAAAGTTTGATTTAGGCTAAGTAAACAATCAAGTGCTTCATCAGATGTTCCCCCTAGTGCTAATATCTGCGACAAGGTTTCTACGCTGTTACTGCCTGCTCGCCTAAGTTCTGGCTTTAGCTGCTGATAAAGTTGTTCAATTCGTTCGATTCCCACTGAAGGAATCATGTTTGAGAGGCCTAGCATTGCGGCAAGAATAGAGTTGTCCTGTCCTGCAAGGAATCGCAGCCTATTTTTCATGCCATTGCTGAATTGCATTGCGCGGTCAGCTGTCTTTTTAAAGTTATGTCGCTCTGTGCCCGACGCGACAAGAAAGGCCGCAATGGCAAGCTGATCGGAATTAGGAAATTTTGCTTGACGCAGACGGTCGTGTGCTGCCAAAGTATCGGTAAAAAGTTGCTGTGGATCATTGTTCAGCGAAAGCTTTGCAGCAACACACAAAGAGGTAATGCCTCTAAATTTTGAAAACATGCCAGTTTTATCCTTGATTATGTCGTGAGCATTTCTCACTGCTGCAGGGTCAAGAGATTTGCCTTCAAGTGCATAGATCAGTGATATTAGTCGTCCTTGCTGACTGCCACCACCAGACCAGCGAAAAGCAGTTCTGGCAGCTTGGCTGTTGTCACTGAATAGCGTTAGTCTGTCGGCGATGGATTGCTTCATATCTTTCTCCTTGCTAAATATGTGTGCTGGCAATTTGCACATTGATACAGAAAATTCATTATAGCCCTTAACTGGTCGCATAGTGCGTGACCTCATGGTGCGTGAGGACACCACCATGATAGGTAAAGCGTGCAGAAAAGAGTGCACTGCTGTTCTGCATCCAATTCCAAAATAGTCTGTCACCTTCCCACAGATCAAGGTCGCAAATTTGATTCGTCTCGACCCATTGCAGGGTACCTTCGCTGCAGGTGAGTGAAAGTTCCCCTGTGAAGCCACTTGCTGTATAGATGAAAATCAGCATAGGATCACTTGAGTCATCTGTCGTGACAAAGGTTACTATTCCGCGTAACTGAAAATCAGTTACGGTGAGCCCTGTTTCTTCCTGTACTTCACGGATTAGACACTGTTCTGGTGATTCTCCGGGCTCGAATTTGCCTCCAACACCAATCCATTTGCCCTGATTGATATCATCAGCTTTCTTGTTGCGGTGCAGCATGAGAGTCTGACCATCACGCTGTATGTAGCACTCTGTACAGAGAATCATGATGCTCCTAACAGCTGCTAAGTGAGGAGCTTATCTATGATGAAGCTAACCTTTGTACCCTTGCCTGGCTCGCTTTCAATTTGCAGTTCGCTTTCAGGCCCATAAAAGCCACGCAAACGATCAGTCACGTTTCGCAATGCAACGCCTAGTCCCGTGTTGTGTGTCCTCTCAAGAACTTCACTACTTAAATCTGCATCCATCCCCACACCGTCGTCTGCAACACTGACCAACCACATTTCGGGATTTTGGTCGCACTCTGCCACGCAAACTGTTATCTCTAGGGGACGACCGTCATCGAACATGCCGTGACCTATTGCATTTTCGACCAGCGGCTGCAACATAAACGAAGGCATGGGCAGTTCAAGGGCTGCAGAATCAACGTCGAGAGTCAGATTGACCTGGTCGCCAAAACGAGCCTTTTCCAGTTCGAAGTATTGCTGCAGAAATTGAATTTCAAGTCCCAGTGTGATGGGATGGTCACCGTGTTCTAAAGTGCGACGATAAAAGGCTGCGAACTGACGCAGCAGGTGACGGGCGGTTTCTGCATCAGTGCGAATGTAAGCACTAATGGTGTTAATGGTATTGAACAGGAAATGAGGATTGATTTGTGCCTGCAACGCTTTAAGTTCAAGTTCTGTGGCAAGGACTGCCTGAGCTTCCAGTTCCAGATTGACTAGCTGTGTTGAGAGTAGACGAGCAAGACCTTCTGCGGCAACTAGTTCAGTTTCTGTTAGTTGCGACGGACGCAGATAGTAGTACTTAAGAGTACCTATTGCTCGTGCACCCACCTTTAGTGGCACAACAATGGCGGCACGTAGCGGACAACGGGGATCACGACAGCCGATGGCTGTTTTTGAGGTCAACACAACAGTCTCTTTGCGCTCGAGTGCTGTCTGAGTTGCGCGAGTGACGATAGGTCTGCCAGGAGTGTGATGATCTGCTCCGCGCCCTGCAAAGCCCAGCACCTGCTGATCGTCAGTCATCGCTACTGCCACAGTACTGGGACTAGCGGCCAGTATGATTTCGCAGACTGCCTGTGCATTTTCTGAGGTCAGTCCTTCACCCATGTAGGATAAGGCTTCGTTAGCAGTACGTGAGATGCGCTCTGATTCAAGTGCCTGTAAGTGGTCGGGGCGTCTTGCACTGTGGCTGTAGGCCAGAGCAAACGCTATAGCTGCAAGCAAGAACACACAAATCGCAAGTACCGTTACAGACCAGCCTGCCAATAGCGCAAGTGTTGCAAAGCCACAAAGAACTGCAATTGCAATAAAGGCTGCAATGCCAAGAGCGTCCACACGTGTTGCACCCTCAAGCTGATCATAGTAGTCGGCGTGATGAGACTCACTTGACGTAGTTGGCGAATCTATCCTTGACGTATGTAGTTGCATTTTATCTGACACTGCTGGCATCCTTTGTGGTGATTTTTCGTAGGCTGGCGAAAAAATTGCGCAGCAGCGCACTGGATTCACCTGCAAGTATTCCAGCAGTAACTTGGAAGCTGTGGTTTAAACGATTATCGTCATGCAAGTGATATAAGCTGCCTAGCGCTCCTGCTTTTGGGTCGGCAGTGCCGTACACGCAGCGCTTGATACGTGCCTGCTGCATGAGACCTGCACACATAGGACAGGGCTCAAGAGTTACATATACAGTGCAATCGTGTAGGCGCCAACGTCCAAGGGACTGTGCAGCTGTGCGCAAAGCAAGCAATTCGGCATGTGCTGTGGGGTCATGGTCAATTTCTCTGCGGTTGTGAGCAGTCGCAACAATGCCATCCGAATTGACAACTACGGCACCTATGGGGGCTTCTCCCAATTCAGCGGCATGAGCAGCTTCCTCAAGTGCTAAGCGCATGTACTGCTCATCATCTGTGGCAGCTGGCCGCAGATTTAGGTGCGAAGTTTGTATGTTTGAGCGCATTTCCATGTAGCTAACTATACCGTTTTGAGCTGATTTATGATATGCTCACTTAGCGCAGATGCCAAAATTCTATGGCATATTTACGGAGAGCTGGCCGAGTGGTTGAAGGCGCGCGCCTGCTAAGCGCGTATACGGTTTAGAGCCGTATCGAGGGTTCAAATCCCTCGCTCTCCGCCATTTTTTGAAAAGCTGCACGATTTGAACCCGCAGGGGTGAATGCGACGGTTAGGAGCATTCAGGGTTGAGCGTAAGCGAGACCAGTGGGTGCGTAGCACACATGCTAATCCCTCGCTCTCCGCCAGCACGCCCCCGGTTGCCCACAGGGTAATCGGGGGCGTGCTGGTATTGGGATAGAGGGTATTTGAGCAACAGTCGGCCACTAGCGCGTTCCCCAGCCCTTGTTTTGCCTAAAGAGCCTATAGAGAGCAACATACTGGACAGGAACAAAAACAAAGTGAGTAAAAAGTACAAATAGGGGCGATATGATGATCCAGTCAACGAGTCTTCGAAAGAGAATTTCTCTATGCCAAAAACTATGAAAATGCTTCAATTTTCGATTAGTGCCAAAGACCTCAGACATTGAAAGTATCTCAAAGCGGGAAACAGTATAGAAAAGAGCTCTGGAATACGTAGTCAGAAATATAAACGAAACATACAGAAGCATCCAAACTGGGCTTGATGCGATAGAGAAATATATCATAAGAGCAAAGACGACGGGGAAAGCAAGGGTCAAAATCGCGGTCTGAAGCGGAAAGATGGATCTACTTGCGCCCAAATTCGTGACGAAGTAGGGTAGGGCAGACCACACTCCCTGTGCCCAACGCACTCTCTGATTCCACAAAGTTTCGAATGTGTCGGGAACCTCTGTATAGACGACGGCTTCTGGCACAAACCTTCCGTATCCCTCCATCATAGAGTAAAGTGCCATGCGCCGGTCGTCACCGTAGGGATGTCTTTCCCCGTGCTTTAAATAGTCATCAAGGTGATAGGACACAATTTCTGTCCTGTAGAGGGAACAAGCTCCCGCAGTTGTATCAAGTAGGCCAAATGCTCGCGCTGAACTGCGTGTAATCGAAAGAGCAATGCCATAGTTAAAGTCTTGAATTTTTGTAAGAAGATTCTCACTGTAATTACTTGCGAGTACAGTGGCAGTACAGGCCTTCACGTGAGGGTTGTGCATTTCGCGCGCCATGTACTCCAGGGCACGAGGTGTCAAAAATGAATCGGAGTCTACTGTTAGGCAGAAGGGATATTCCTTCACATCAATAGCACCCAGTACTGATGCCTGCGCACTGCGCTTTCCTTGGTTTTCCTCGAGAGGAATCAAGCCAATCTGTTCCTGAAGGTCATCAATGGGGTTCGAAGGCCCCAAGAGGACGCCAGGATCTTCTATCAGGCAGTCCTCTTCGCGCACACTATGTGCGTGCTGTGTGCCGATAACGCTCAAGGCAATTGCCACCGCATTGCGCTTGCCCTTACTTTCCTCTAAGCGAATTAGCTCAACACGTTCTCCAAATTCGCTCAAGTCGACTGGAGCTTCTGATCCGTCATCTACAACGTAAATATGGTCAATGGGAAGTGTTTGCTGCAAAAGGGATTGTATGCAGCTATTCAGATTAGCTGCATTTTCATTGTACGTGGGAACAATGCAGATGATTTTTCCTTTAGGGATTGGATAATTGTTTGGGTCACGGTGAAAGACAAAAGAAATCATGCCAATTAAACTAAGCGCGTAACTTAAAACCCAAATTAGTCGCACTAGGTTGTTCCCCAGTGTTGGATTTATCAAATATAGGAATGTTCCATATACTACGAGGGAGAGCAATATTAGAAATACGCCAACCCCTTTATCGATCTTCATTTATGTACTTCCTGTGTATCCTGGCAAAAAGAGAGGCAATCGAAAACTCGACAGTGCGAAGTTTCGATTGCCCTACAAACTAAAGTATTTAACACTAGCAGGTGTGTTGCAAAATTCTACAGCACTAAATTGGTCGTTTCTTGATGATAAATTTATCACCCTTTGTCAAAAGATAGAGGGCTGCAATTACGCCTATTGCAGAAGCAACTAGTAAGCCTGCCCATGTTTCTGGGGTAGTAAAATCGCCTGTAGCAGGTGCACCACCAGCACCGCCTGCACCACCAGCTCCGCCGGCTGCTCCAGCTCCGCCGCCAGTCATGTTGCCCATTTCGTTATCGCCAGACATTCCAGACATAGTTAAATTCCTCCACATTTAATCTGTTACGTTTTTAATCTAACTAAATCGCACCAATGTGCCTTGCTAGTAAAGTTCCCAGCGCAGCACATGTAGTAGTGTAACATAATATGCATACATAGATTTGCACGGTATGAGCCTGTTGCAATGTTGTGCAAGCTTACTTTCATCTGTGTGCCATGTACCGCTTTTCTGAAACTTTTGCTGCTCCTACTTGGAATACGCAATTTCTACTGATTCCTATGCTATAATTCCTAGTCCCGCTGACCTTGACGGAATGGGTCGGCATGTAATGGCCCCGATTATTGACCTGTTGGCTGCGATTTTAACGAATTTAGGCAGGATTGAGCGGTTGGGGACCCAGTTGGAGAGGGGTCCAAATGAGTGACCAGAGCTTTGCAGTAACTTTTGAACAGGTCGATTTGACCGAAGAAGAGATGGAGAAATTCATCGATACCACCTTGACCAGTTTTGAGGATGGTGACCTAGTCAAAGGTACTGTGGTCAAAATCGAGCATGATGAAGTGCTCGTCGATATTGGTTATAAGTCAGAGGGAGTCATTCCCGTTCGTGAACTAACCATCCGCAAAGATGTTAATCCTGCTGATCTCGTAGCAGTGGGCGATGACATTGAAGCACTTGTCCTGCAAAAAGAGGACAAAGAAGGTCGCTTGATTCTATCTAAGAAACGTGCTGAATACGAGCGTGCATGGGCAGATGTTGAGCGCTACTTTGAGTCTGCTGAAATCGTCGAGGGCGAAGTTATCGAAATCGTTAAGGGCGGTCTGATTGTAGACATTGGTCTGCGTGGATTCCTGCCTGCATCACTGGTTGACTTGCGTCGCGTCAAAGACTTGCAGTCCTTCCTGGGCGAAAAGATTGAGTCCAGAGTAATCGAGATGGATCGTCATCGCAACAATGTTGTCCTGTCGCGTCGCGTGATTCTAGAAGAAGGCCGCAAGGCTGATCGCGGTGAGATTTTGAGCAAGCTACAAGAAGGCATGATTTTGCCTGGAACTATTTCAAGCATTGTTGACTTTGGTGCTTTTGTTGACTTGGGCGGTATTGACGGCCTAGTTCACATTAGCGAACTGTCCTGGGGACATATTACGCATCCAAACGAGGTCGTCAAAGTAGGCGATCCTGTAGAAGTTAAGGTACTTGATGTAAATGTCAAGCGCGAGCGTATCTCGCTGGGCTTGAAACAGACGCAAGAAGATCCGTGGAAAGCACTGGTATCAAAATTCCCAATCGACTCTATTGTCGAGGGCAAAGTAACTAAGCTCGTTCCTTTTGGTATTTTTGTAGACTTAGGCAACAGCGTTGAAGGTCTGGTACACATCAGCGAGATGGCGCGTGGACATGTTGACACACCTGATCAAGTGGTGGCAGTTGGTGACGAAATTCAAGTCAAGGTAATGACTATTGACGAAGAGCGCCGCCGTGTATCACTATCAATGCGTGCAGCTGCAGAAGACTTAGGCTTTGAGATCGAGATCAAAAAGAAAGAGAAGCCAGCAGAAGAAGCAGATGCAGCAGATGACGATAAATCAGCTGACAGCAAAGACGATGCAAGTGCGACAGATGTAGCTGAAGAGGCCGCAGAAACTCCAGCAGCAGAAACTGCTGATACTGATAAAGCCGCAGATGATGAAGCTGCCAAAGAAGTAGCTCAAGATGTAGAATCTGCTGGCGAAAAATAACTTGACGCACAAGTAACTTGTAGGGGCGGGCTTCATATCCGCCCCATTCATATCAATTTCACGATGCACGCCTTTTGCTTTTTGTAGGGTGGCGACGGGTACTGGTGGCAAAGTCTTGTGTGTCACACATGGAAATTTACCGTGGGGTGTCATTCCCCCTTTTTTGATATGGATATATAACAATTATGAATATAAAATCATTGGCATCAGCCAATCTAAATGAGAGATGGCTCGTTCTGGCCAACCTCGTCCGCGAAGTCGGAATGCAGGCAGCCTACTGGGTTGGCATTTTTGGTTATGCGGCCTATGGCTTTGGTGGAAATCCCACCATCATCGCAGCTGTCATGTTGACCTTTAATGCTTCAAGCATGGTGGGAAGCGTTGTTGGCGGTATGGTCGTTGACAGGATTGGACCACGCAAAACAGTACTGTACAGCTCGCTTATTACGATTGCTGTTTGTGTTCTGGCATTTACCATGGAAGGCAGTCTGGCTGCTTTTATTGTGATGGTTGCAATTTTTGGCATTACTACCACGGTGCTGCACACAGCTTACATGTCATTTGCACCCTACTTGGAGCGCACAAAGGTGGGGCTGCGCCGCGTAAATTCTTTTCTGACGGTCGGAACATTTATTGCGGCAATAGTTGGACCCGCTATGGGAGCAGTGGCAACTGACAGCTTTTCTGTCTATAGTGTATTTATCTTGATGGCAGTGGCAACAGCTATTGGCACAGGCATTACTATGGTGGTGCGTGAAATTTATTCACCTAATGGCAATGGTGACAGTGACAAAGCTGATCAGGCAGTTGCCATAGTTGCTACAGGCGACATAGATGAGACAACAGTAAAGGCGGCAGAGAGCGTCCAGCCCACAAACAGTTCAGCAAAAGAAAAAAGCAATCCTTTTGCCGAAGCTCTTGAAGGTTGGTACATCATCAAGCAGTCACGTAATCTGCGCTTTTATCTGATTGCGTCGATTGCAATCGTTTTTGGTTTTGGCGCATTTGATGCCTTAGAACCACTGTACTTCAAGCAGGTTCTTGAAGTTGAATTGTCTTGGATAGGCTGGATTAATGCTGTTGGCGGCATTGGACTAATTGTGGGTGTTGCATTGCTGGTTCTAATACCTGCACGCAAAATCAATGCACGCCTACTAGTGCTGCTGATACCTATATGCGGATTTGCGACAATACTGTATGTGGGAACAACAAATCTCTACTTTGTAGTAGCAGGTCAGCTTGCACTTGGTGCAGTGTTTGGCATATTTGATCCCCTGTTACGCACTTTAATACAGGCAGATTCACCACTTGAAGTCTCTGGTCGTGTGTTGGGCACTATCAATACGATTATGGTGGGACTGTTGCTGATTCCATTAGTAGCTGCGCCTGGCTTGTCCAATTTGTTTGGCGTGCAAGAGGTATTAGTGTCGGCTGGAATCCTTACGCTGGTTCTGGGCTTGTTGCTGTTTCCCATGGGTAAAAAACTCGATGCAGATAGTGGTGATAGTCGAAATATTGAAGGGGTAGATATATTTGGCGAGGACTAATCAGAGCACATCAGGCATCTGATCTCTGTGTCGCAATGCAAAAATCCAGTTGCTCACGTAGTTGCTACGCTCCACAACTGGATTTTACTGCTCCTTGACCTCAGGACACTTGACGCACTCTGGACGTTTTGCCATCTATGATATGATGTATACACTTTTGTATACATCTTTAGGTTGCTGCTTAATAGCGCAGTAGTCGATAGGCAAACAGCGGAGGAAATCCATGCAGGAATTACGACAGTATGACGATGCGATGAGCGCGCGTCTTGAAGAATTTGACCAGCGCTATCAGATGATGCGCCAGATGGATCGCTATTTCTATTTGCAACCAATAGTTGGCAAAGTTAATAATCGTGTGACCATGGCCAGCGGGCAAGAACTGATTATGCTTGCATCCTATTCTTATCTTGGATTGATGGGACATGAAGGTATCGAGGCTGCGGCAAAACAAGCCATCGATGAATATGGTACAGGTGCTGGCGGTGTGCGCTTACTGACGGGTACAACTGACTTGCACGAACGACTTGAAGCACGTATTGCTGAATACTCTCAGCGCGAAGATGCCTGTGTGTACTCCAGTGGCTTCTTGACCAATGTTGCCATTATTACGGCACTGACTACGCCAAAAGATATGGTTGTCATGGACAAGCTTGACCATGCTTCAATCGTAGATGGCTGTATGTTGTCTGGTGCGCGTTGGCGCACGTATCGTCACAATGACATGGATCATCTGGAAAGCATTTTGCGTCGCGCAAAGGGCAAGTATGAGTCAACTCTGGTCATTGCAGATTCCGTTTTTTCAATGGATGGTGATATGTGTGACCTACCAGCCCTACGTCGCATCTGCGATGAATACGGTGCACGTCTCATGATTGACGAGGCTCATTCAGTGGGAGCTTTGGGTGCAACAGGCAAGGGCATCGAAGAGCATTTTGACATGTTTGGCTCCATTGACATTAAAATGGGAACACTCTCAAAGGCGATCCCTTCTGTTGGTGGTTACGCAACAGGCGACCGTAAACTAATCAACTATCTGAAGCACAATTCACGCCCCTTTATATTCAGTGCAGGTTTACCACCAGCACAATGTGCGTCAGCCATTGCGGCACTGGATGTGATTCAAGATGAGCCATGGCGTGTACAGCGCTTGCAAGCAGTTCAAGGTGACTATGCGCGCGGCTTGCTAGAACTGGGCTTTGACACCATGGAAACTAGTACGGCGATTGTGCCTGTTCGCATTAAAGATGAGATGAAGACACTCGACTTTACGCGCAAACTATTCGAATATGGCATATTTGTTTGTCCTATTGTCCATCCCGCTGTGCCAAAGGGAACTGAAAGATTGCGTACTTGCCTGATGGCAACTCACACAGAAGAAGACCTTGCGACTATTTTTGAGATGTTTGAAAAAGCAGGCAAGGAACTAGGAATCATCTAAATCCAGTCCCTATCTTGATGTTTAACAGCCACGGCAATTGCCGTGGCTGTTTTCAATTGACAGAATTGTCAATTTTACAGGGTGATAACAGCGCGAAAAGTCTGCTACAATAGTTGAGCGTTTGGCACTCTGACAATATGAGTGCTAAATCATAATAGGTAAATGGATTAGAACGAAAGACGAGAAGGAGGACTACAGTGAATTTGAAGCCACTAGGCGACAACATCATTGTCAAACAAGCTGCTGCTGAAACGCAGACAAAGAGCGGTCTGTACGTACCAGATACTGCAACTGAAAAGCCGCAAAGAGGCGAAGTACTGGCGGTTGGCGCAGGAAAGTTTAATAAAGCTGGCGAACGCATTCCCATGGATGTTGCAGTGGGCGACGTTGTTGTGTACAGCAAGTATGGTGGTAATGAGGTCAAGGTTCAAGATGAAGAATACATCATCTTGAAGTCAGACCAGATTTACGCAATCGTCCAAGACTAAAGCTCGCAGCTATCTATAAAGGAGAAATAAGTAATGGCAAAAGATATTAGATTTAACGAAGAGGCTCGTCACGGTCTTGCCGCAGGTGTTGGCAAGCTGGCAGATGCAGTCAAGGTAACTCTGGGACCAAAGGGTCGCTATGTTGTGCTCGAGAAAAAATTTGGTGCACCGACTATCACCAATGACGGTGTAACTATCGCACGCGAGATTGACCTAGAAGACAGTATTGAGGACATGGGTGCTCAACTGGTCAAGGAAGTTGCGGTTAAGACCAATGATGTTGCTGGTGATGGTACTACTACTGCTACCTTGCTTGCATCAGTCATCGTTGATGAAGGGCTGCGCAATGTGAGCGCTGGCACCAACCCGCTCGCATTGCGTCGCGGAATTGATGCAGCAGTAAGTGCATCTGTTGATGCCATCAAAGGCAATTCAAAAGCAGTTGGCGGCAAAGAAGATATCGCACATGTTGGAACAATTTCTGCAGGTGATAGCGTAATCGGTGAGAAAATTGCCGAAGCAATGGATGTTGTGGGCAAAGACGGCGTTATCACTGTTGAAGAAAGCCAGACCTTTGGTATCGACATCGAGACGGTAGAGGGTATGCAGTTCGACAAAGGCTACCTGTCACACTACATGGTAACTGATACTGATCGCATGGAAGCAGTACTTACTGATCCACTGATCTTGATCATTAACAGCAAAATCACTAACATTCAAGAGATTTTGCCACTGCTTGAAAAGGTCATGCAGGCTGGCAAGCAACTCCTCATCATTGCAGAAGATGTCGAAGGTGAAGCGCTGGCAACTTTGGTTCTGAATAAACTGCGCGGAACCTTTAATGCAGTAGCGGTCAAAGCACCAGGCTTTGGCGACCGTCGCAAAGCACAGCTCGAAGACATTGCTGTTATTACTGGCGGACAGGTTATTACTGAAGAGCTGGGTCTAACACTTGAAAATGCTGAACTATCATCACTGGGTCGTGCAAAGACCGTTAAGGTAACAAAAGAAGCAACGACCATCATTGATGGTGCAGGAACAAAAGATGATATCACTGGTCGCGTTAATCGTATCAAGGGTGAAATCGAGAACAGTGACAGTGATTTTGACCGCGAGAAATTGCAAGAGAGACTTGCAAAACTGTCTGGTGGCGTAGCTGTTATCAAGGTTGGTGCAGCCACAGAGGTTGAGCTAAAAGAGAAGAAACTGCGTGTAGAAGATGCCTTGCAGGCAACACGTGCTGCAGTTGAAGAAGGAATCGTAGCTGGTGGTGGTGTTGCATTTGTAAATGCAGCAGCGGCACTGGATAAGGTTGATGGTCTGGATGCTGATGAGCTAGTTGGTGTTGACATTGTGCGTCGTGCACTCAAGGCTCCTATGCGTGCAATTGCTGCAAACGCAGGCTTTGAGGGTAGCGTAGTGGTCGAGAAAGCAAAAGACCTTGCCACAGGCGAAGGCCTGAATGCTGCAACAGGCGAATACGGTGACATGTTGAAAATGGGTATCATTGATCCTGTAAAAGTAAGCCGTAGCGCACTGCAAAATGCTGCATCAGTTGCAGGTCTTGTGCTGGTAACCGAGGCTACCGTAGCAGACATTCCAGAGCCAGCAGGTGCTGCACCTATGGGTGGCGCAGGTATGCCTGATATGGGCGGAATGGGCGGCATGATGTAGTTTTGACCTGTTTTATCTGCGCGTGCATCGCTCGTTCGCTATCTGCAAAACGACACGACCCCAATGGTCGCTTACGTTTTGCAGCTACACGAGCCTTGCGCCCACGCTTTGCTAAAACAACTCAAAACTTTGAATGGTAAGAACATTGTTTAAAAAGAGGGTAGGTCAGTTTGACCTACCCTCTTTTGCTGTGGAAATGTGCTAAACTAGCATCCGCGTCGGGCTGTGGCGCAGCATGGTAGCGCACATGACTGGGGGTCATGGGGTCGCTGGTTCAAATCCAGTCAGCCCGACCATTTTCGTACACATGTTAAGACTTCGAAACCCAGATTATTCCATTACAATTTTTAGGATTTGTTCTGCGAGTTGCACCTTTGAATTCTGGGGAAGAAGAATGTCTGCATCTGGTGCAGCCCTACTAAAGATACGCACTTCATTGTCTTCAGATTCAAAGCCTATGTCTGCACGAGAGACATCGTTGGCTACGATGAAGTCGGCTCCTTTACGATCGAGCTTTGCACGAACATTTTCTTCAATGTTGTCAGTTTCTGCAGCAAACCCAACCAAAATCATATCGTTCTTCAAGGCACCATCCAACTTCATTTGGCCGAGCTCTGCCAGGATATCGGGGTTTGGAACGAATTCAACAATTAGATGCTCAGAGATGTCGTCCTCTGCCTGCCTTTTGCCTTCATGCGAAATTGCAAGGTCGCGCATGTTGTCGCTAGATGCATCAGACGCAATTTCATTTCTTGGTTTTTCAGCGTCAGCAGTGCCATTGCTTAAGGCATCCAGATAGGTTTCGATGTTCTGGGCTAAGTTTTGACCGCTGCCCCACATCTGCTTCTTGATTTTTGTTGGCGATATTTCAGATGGTCTGTAATCAGCCACTGCAGCAGCACAGATGATGAGGTCAGCATCTGAAGCCGCTCTAAGCATTTCTTGATGCATTTCGACAGCTGTTGTGACATCAATATGTGTTAGATGTTCATCAACAGGTACAGTTTCTGCTGTGGGTCCTGCGACTAGTTCCACCTCTGCTCCTTTGTGCAATGCTGCTCGTGCCAGAGCAATGCCCATTTTTCCAGATGAGCGATTTGTCATATAGCGCACAGGGTCAAAATATTCATGAGTTGGTCCAGCACTGATAAGAACTTTTTTGCCTGCAAGAGTGGTGCTGGTTTGGATATGCTCCTCTACTGCAGTGAACAAGTCAGCAATGTCTGCCATACGTCCAGGACCACTGGTTCCACAGGCGAGCTCTCCTGCTGCGGGCCCGATAATGTTTGCTCCACGTGATGCAAGGGTCGTGAGGTTTTCCTGTGTTACCGAGTCAAGATACATTTGTGTGTTCATAGCAGGGGCTATTAGTAGCGGACCCTGAAAGGTGAGCGCAGTGGTAGTTAGCAGGTCATCAGCACGACCATGTGCGATTTTGGCGATGACATTTGCCGTTGTGGGTGCGATTAGAAAGATATCTGTTTCTTGTGCCAAGCTGATGTGATTGATGGGTGCATGTGGGTCATCAAATAACTCAGTTGCAACGGGATTACCTGTCAGCGATCGAAAGGTAGCTGCACCGATGAATTCTTGTGCATGTTCAGTCATTACGACCTTGACATTATGTCCCGCATGTACCAGCTGACGTACAAGGTCGCATATTTTATAAGCAGCAATGCCACCTGTGATTCCCAGCAGAATAGTTTTTTGTTGTGCGCCATCAGTCATGCCTGCTATTGTATCAGCAAGTCACGAGCAAAAGAGAAGAAGAGAATAGCAAAACCGCTGCAGCTGATGAGCCTATGTTGCGATGATTTCAGATACAGACTTTAGGAGCAGACCGTTTATGGCTATAAGCATCCGCCCCCCCTTGTATGCAGTAATACTGTTATGTAACACTTTGTTACATAACTTTTTCTGCGAGAGAAAATCGCTTACACTGTATCGCATGCTTTTGTTCCACGCAAGAGGGCGTAAGGGCAAAAGCGTTACAAAAATAGGAGGAAGAAATGACTACTGGAAGAAACAAGTTCGTCGTATTGTTACTGGCACTGGCGCTCATCTTTTCATTTGCGCTGATTGGTTGTGGCGATGATGCAGATGCAGACAAGGGTACAGTAAACGGTGACGCTGATACTGCAGAGCCAGTGACCTTGGTAGTGGGTGCGACTCCCGTACCACATGCAGAAATTCTTGAATTTGTAGGCGAGAAGCTACGTGAAGAGGGAATCGAGATAGAGGTAACCGTTTACACGGATTTTGTTTTGCCAAACATGGCGCTTGACGCAGGTGAAATCGATGCGAATTTCTTCCAGCATCTGCCATATCTGGAAAGTTTTGGCGAAGAGAATGGCACTGATCTCACACCCATCACAGGTATTCACTTTGAGCCTTTAGGACTGTATCCTGGTCAAAGCGATGATCTTGATAACATTCCAAATGATGCACAGATTGCGATACCCAGCGATCCTACCAATGGGGCACGTGCTCTTAATCTGCTTGAATCGGCAGGGATTATTACACTGGATCCAGACGCGGGTCTGTTGGCAACATCACGCGACATTACAGGCAACCCTCATAATGTCGAAATCGTAGAAGCAGAGGCACCTCAGCTGCCTCGCACGCTGCCAGATGTTGATTTTGCAGTCATTAATGGCAATGTTGCCCTGCAGGCAGGCATTGATTTTGATACCGTGCTGATCACCGAGGACAGAGAGTCCGAGGCTGCACTTACCTACACTAACCTGTTAGTGGCACAAACTGAGCGTGCAGATGACCCTGCAATCCTCAGGCTAGCAGAAGTTTTGAATTCAGAAGAGGTTCGCAATTTCATTCTCGAGCAATATGAAGGTAGAGTTGTCCCCACATTCTAAAGTGCTCCAGACACGCAACCTCTGCGTCGAATCAAAAAATCCAGCTGCTCACGTAAAGCAACTACGCTGCACAGCTGGATTTTCAATTCTCCTTGACACTTGCGCATCTGGAACACTCTAGTACAAAGCGCGATGGAATATATTCCTCTTGCTATAATATCCGTATGAAAATTTACAACACACTCAGCAGACAAAAAGAACTATTTGAACCGCGCAATTCCGGCAAAATCAGCATGTATGTCTGCGGACCGACTGTCTATAACTACATTCATATTGGCAATGCACGTACCTTTTTATCTTTTGATGTTATTAGGCGCTACCTGCAGTGGAGTGGCTATGATGTTGCCTTTGTGCAGAACATTACCGACATTGATGACAAAATTATCCAGCGCGCAGCAGAGGAAGGACGCAATCCTAATGAAGTTGCGCAGTTTTACACAGATGCCTTTATTGCCGATATGCGTGCGATGGGAGTAGCAGACCCCGACATTCGTCCAAAGGCGACACAGATGATTCCAGAAATGATTGAAATCATCCAACAGCTAATTGCAGGCGACCATGCCTATGCAACAGCAGATGGTGATGTCTACTTTGCAGTACGTTCTTTCCCAGAGTATGGCAAGTTGTCGGGACGCGATATTGATGATTTGCTACATGGAGTACGTAAGGATCTTGACGACAGTAAGCACGACCCCTTAGATTTTGCGCTGTGGAAGTCCGCAAAACCCGGTGAGCCGTCTTGGGATAGCCCCTGGGGTGCGGGACGTCCAGGTTGGCATATCGAATGCAGCGCTATGAGTGATGCAGAACTGGGCATTCCCTTTGACATTCATGGTGGTGGTGTTGATCTGGTCTTTCCGCACCATGAAAATGAAATAGCACAGACAGAGGCGGCCACGGGTAAGCAGATGGCACACTACTGGATGCACAGCGGCATGCTGCAAACTTCAGGCGAAAAGATGAGCAAGTCGCTGGGTAACTTTATGCTGCTACATGATGTGCTAAAAAAATATGATCCTAATGTCATTCGCTTGTTGATGTTGCAGACGCACTATCGTAGTCCTTTGGACTTTTCTGACACACGTCTTGTAGAGGCCGCAACAAGCTTAGAGCGCGTTCAGTCATTGGTTGATCGTGCCACTTTTGTGCTTGCTGCATCAAGCAATCCTGCCAGTTGGCGCAAGCGTAGCAGGCAGATGTTTCCTAGTGCTGCGTCTACCGTGTTGCAAACGGCATATGTTGCGACTGGTAGCGAATTCCGCAGAGAAATGAACGATGACTTTAATGCGGCAGGTGCGTTGGCAAGCTTGTTTGATTTAGTTCGTCAGATGAATACTTTTTTGGACGATACGGCAGCAGAGGCACTTGACGAAGACGAAGTCCTTTCCTTGCAATCTGCCCATGATACCTTGCTGGAGCTGTTTAATGTATTGGGGATACAACTTGTAGCAAATGATGTGGCAGATAAAGGCAATCCACAAGCAGAAGCCTTGCTGCAGGAACGTACTGCGGCACGTGAAGCAAAGGACTGGGCACGCGCTGATGAAATTCGCGATGAACTAGATCAACTGGGCTATGCGATCAAAGACACTCCTCAAGGCCCGCAATTGGTTGCAAGATAATGCGTATTGAAGGAAGAAATGCAGTCCTTGAAGCACTGCGCTCGGGGCTAAAAGTACAGCGTGCGATGCTGTTGCGTGGTATCAAGCCAGGCAAAAATACTGATGAGATCCTTGCGCATCTACAGCAACAACAGATAAAGCCTCAGTACGTTGCGCGCGCAGACCTTGACAAGCGCAGCGAGCACGGTGCACATCAAGGCGTAATGATATGGACTGCTCCATTTGAATTTTCACCCTTGAATCAAGTCGTTCAAAACGTAGAAGGCCAATCCAATGCCCTGGTAATTGTGCTGGATCACGTTACTGATCCTGGCAATCTGGGAGCCATTGCTCGCAGTGCAGAAGTTTTTGGCGCAGCAGGTCTCATCGTTGCAAAAGATCGTGCTGCTGCCGTTACTCCTGCGGCACATAAGGCTGCCGCAGGTGCCTTGTCGCACTTGCCTGTAGTGCAGGTAACCAACATCAGTCGTACCTTGCAGCAGCTAAAAGATGCTGATTTTTGGATAGCGGGGGCAAGTGAACATGCAAAAACTGCGGTATGGGATACACAACTTAATGGCAGAATAGCCCTGGTGATGGGGGCAGAGGATAAAGGTCTGTCGCGACTGGTAAAAGATAACTGTGATTTTCTGGTCAAGCTCCCTCAGCTTGGCAAGGTTCAATCGTTAAATGTGGCACAGGCAGCTACGGCATTAATGTATGAGTTTTCTCGCCAATGCGAGGATGGCGCGTAGCGGCTGTGGTTCGAAGCGGCGACTTACTTTTTTGAGTGATGCGCTGATGGGGATATGCTGTGGACAGAGCTTTTCGCATTTACCACACTGATTGCACAGATGCGGACTTAGAGGATTTTTTGTGATTACTGCAGTACTGGTCAGATACAGAGTTATCCCTGCAATATATCCTTGCGCGTAGCTGGTATTATATGCTGATAGGCAAGCTGGTATGTTTATTCCTTTGGGACAGGGCAGGCAATAATTACAACTGGTGCAGTTAATTTTATATGACTGCCTAAACACATCAATGACATCGTCGTAGACTGCCAGTTCAGTGTCTGTCAAGAACCTAAAGTTGTCTAGTGAGCGCAGATTGGTCTGTACAATCCGCTCATTGCTCATGCCACTAAGCACTGTTGTAATTTCAGATTGATTCCACAACCACCACAGTGCCCAGTCCGCAGGACTCAAATCTGGATTTACTTCACTGAATAGCTGCATTGCCTGTTTTGGTAAACCTGTGGCAAGCTTGCCGCCCAACAATGGCTCCATAATCATAACGGTCATACCTTTGTTGTGGGCAGCGGCAAGCCCCTGTGCACCAGCCTGATAGTTTTGATCATAATAGTTGTATTGGATCATGCAGAATTCCCAAGGATAAGAATCGATGACTTTTAAAAAATCATCATAGTTGCCATGATAGGAAAATCCAATTTGATGAATCTGCCCTGTCGATTTTTTTGCAGCAATCCAATCTTCAATGCCCAGTGCATACATTGCTTCCCATTGTGCAAAGCTGGTTATGTTGTGCATGAAGTAATAATCGATATAGTCAGTTTGCAGCCTGCACAATTGCTCATCGAAATACTTGTCAAAGTCGGTGCTGCGCTTGCACATGCTTAAGGGTAGCTTTGTGGCAATATAGACATTTTTGCGCTTGTTGTGTTTCGCAAGAACTCTTCCCAGTGCGACTTCGCTGCCTAGATACATATATGCAGTATCAAAGTAGTTAATGCCACCATCAATTGCAGCAAGGACAATACGTTCAATTTCTGCCCTGTCACGAGGAAAGCGCATGCATCCCAATCCCAGAGCAGAAAGCTTGTTTCCTGATTTTTTATCGATGCGATATTCCATGTAACCAGTATAGTTCTTTTCTAGGAGATTTTTTGAGCTGCCCTAGGCAGATAATCGTATATTTGCTACAATAGCTAGCTGCTGAAAGTGGCGGGTATAGCTCAGCTGGTTAGAGCGCCTGACTGTGGCTCAGGAGGCCGCGGGTTCAAATCCCGTTACTCGCCCCAAGCTCTATGCATATACCTAAAGCTTGGGGAGCCTCTTTTGGCAAATCTCTGCCGTGTACGCATGTCAGAGACATTACACATACAGGTGGACTAGGACGCCAACGTGCCCAAGATGGGTGGCGTTTTCTAGGATGAAACCTGTAGAGGACACAACGAAAGGAATAAACGTACTATGGCTGTTGTAACTATGAAAGGCCTGTTAGAAGCAGGCGTCCACTTTGGGCATCAGACCCGTCGCTGGAATCCAAAGATGAAACCCTTTATTTTTACGCAACGGGGTGGAATCTACATTCTAAACCTGCAAAAAACTATGCAGGAATTGGAAAAGTCCTACAAATATGCCTATACCGTCGGTCAGCGTGGTGGCGAAGTTCTTTTTGTCGGCACAAAGAAGCAGGCGCAAGGGCCACTGGAAAAAGCAGCAGAGCAAGCGGGCATGCCTTATGTAACTCAGCGTTGGCTGGGTGGAATGTTGACAAATTTTGAAACAGTGCGCTCACGTGTATCTCACATGGAAAAACTCGAAGCCATGATTGAAGATGGCACTATGGCGACACTTCCCAAAAAGGAGCAAATTCTTAAAGGCAAGGAACTCGCAAAGCTGCGCAACAATCTTGAAGGTGTGCGCAACATGCGCAGCCTACCTGCAGCACTTTTCATTGTTGACACGATGCGCGAGACCATTGCAGTTGCAGAGGCGCGCAGACTAGGTATCCCAATTATTGCAATTTTGGATACCAATTCTGATCCAGATGAAGTCGATTTTCCCATTCCTGCAAACGATGATGCGATTCGTTCAATTTCACTGATCACGAACGTTATTTCAGCAGCAGTGCTTGAAGGAAACGGTGGCGTTACCGCAATGAAGGCTGCAGAAGCAGAGGCAGAGACAGAAGAGGCTTCTGAACAGGCAGCTTCAGATGCAGCTACACAAAGCGGTGAGGAAAGTCCCATTCGCTTTGATGAAGATGTGCAGCTTGACGCAACTGATGTTGCAGACGCAGAGGCAGAAGCCGCAGCTGATACAGGTACCGTTCCTGCGGACAAAGCAGCACCTGCAGGCACCAACTAAGCAATAAATACGATTACATATAGTATTTTGAATTTGGAGAGGAGAGAGTCATGTCAAATGTTAGTGCAAAGCTAGTCAAAGAGCTTCGTGAAATCACAGGAGCAGGCATGATGGAATGTAAAAATGCACTGCAAGAGGTCGAAGGCGACATAGAGGCAGCCGTTGATTTTTTGCGTACACGTGGATTGGCAGCATTGTCCAAGAAAGCTGATCGTGCAACCAATGAGGGCGCGATTGCAGAATACATTAGCACTGATGACAAGACAGGCGTCCTGATTGAAGTCAATTGCGAGACAGACTTTGTGGCAACCAACCAGACCTTTACTTCATTCACAAAGTTGCTTGCAGAGGTTGTAGCAAAGCATGATCCAGCAGACAATGATGCTCTAATGAAGCTGTCTGTGCCAGGTCGCGATATTACTATTGAAGAGCTTTTTGGTGAGACTGTGGGCAAGCTGGGTGAAAACATCAAGGTTGCTCGCTTCACACGCATTGAACTCGCAGACACTGGTGCACTTGCTGCATACATCCATGGTGGGGCAAAAATTGGCATCATGGTTCAGTTTAAGTTGGGCAACCAGGTAACTGCTGAAAAAGAGCCATTCAAAATCTATGCACGTGACGTTGCCATGCAGATTGCGGCAGCGAACCCTATTGCAGTGCGCCGTGAAGACTTTGATTCTGCACTAATTGAGAAGGAAAAAGATATCTACAAGGCACAAGCTGCAGAAAGCGGTAAGCCAGAAAACATCCAAGAGATGATGGCAGAAGGTCGCCTGAAAAAGTTTTTCAAGGAGCAGGCTCTGGTCGAACAGGCTTATGTCAAGGATATGGATATCAGCGTTGACGAATATACAAAGCGTAGCGCAAAACTACTTGATGACACAATCGAAATTGTAGCGTTTACGCGCTATGACCTGGGAAGCACAAATTAACAGGACCGATAAAACACTCTGGGAAAGGAATTCTCATGGCAGCTAAACTGACAGGTGGCGCAGTACACATCTCTATTGACGTGCTAGCTGATCTAGCGGGATATTCTGCAATGGAAAGCTATGGAGTTGTTGGGATGGCTGCTCCCAGTCTGCGTGATGGACTGGTTCAGCTACTGCCACAGCAAAAACTGCGCAGGGGCGTAAAGATTACCAATTCTCTTGATGCGGATGGTGAAGAACTTCCTGATCAGGTTGAAGTTGACTTGTATGTTGTTATCGAATATGGCACTCAGCTTGCAGAAGTGTCGCGCAACCTTGCTGATCGTGTGCGTTATACTTTGACATCCATGACGGACATCAAGGTTGATCGTGTTGATGTGCATGTCCTTGAGGTTCGAGTGCGTCAGGGGGCATAACAATGAATAGCAAAAAGATTGCCGCCGTGCTGCCTGCACGTGCCTTAATCGCGGGTGCTGCAGCAGCACTCAAGGAGCGTATTGAAGACGTAAACGTACTAAATGTTTTCCCTGTTCCTGATGGGGATACAGGTACCAACATGTCACTGACTCTCGAATCCGTTGTCAATGATGTTTCAAAGCTGTCTGATGATGCCAGCATGGAGGAACTATGTAAAGCAGCAACTCACGGTTCGCTAATGGGTGCGCGTGGAAACTCGGGCGTTATTTTATCTCAAATCGTGCGCGGAATTTGCGAGGGCATGGTTGCCTCAGAGGGCTTCGAGCCTGTCGAGCGTCTTGCAACAGCGTTTGAGAAGGCAAAAGAAGTTGCTTATCAGGCTGTGCGTAAACCTGTTGAAGGCACGATGCTTACCGTTATTTCCGATATGGCGCGTGCCGCGCGTGCCGCAGCAGATGCAGGCTTAGAGCTTGAAGAAGCACTTGATGGCGTCAGTGCAGCCGCACATGAATCGGTTAGGCGTACTCCCGACCTACTTCCTGTTTTAAAAGAAGCGAACGTGGTCGATGCGGGCGGATTTGGCCTTGTCATTGTGTTTGATGCTTTTGTCGCCTTATTCCTCGGTCGTGAAATTGCAGATATTGCACATTTTGATCCTGCGCGCAGTAATGCCATGCAGGTTGTTCCCGTTGATGACTGGGATGATGACGAGTTCCTCTACTGCACAGAGTTTCTGTTCTACGGTGATCAGCTTGACAAAGAACAGGGACTAGACTATTTGGGCACTACAGGTGGTAGTGAACTTATTGTTGGCACAGATGGACAGTTCAAAGTGCACGTTCACACCGACAATCCTGCTGAAATCCTGGGCTTTTTCCTAAAGCAAGGAGATTTAGCAGAAGTGCACATCCACAATATGAAGCAACAGCAAGAGGCACAAAGCGAAGCTGCTGCAGATGCTCCTGTCGAGCACAAGTCGATTGCCACCATCGCAGTTGCCCCCAGTGATGGTCTTGCCAATATCTTGACATCTCTTGGTGTTGACTATGTCATCACGGGAGGGCAGACCATGAACCCTTCAACTCAAGACTTTATTGATGCAGCAAATAAGTTGTCTGCCGACAACTTTGTCTTGATGCCAAATAACAAAAACATTGTCATGGCAGCCCAGGCGGCAGCAACGGCACTTTCCGTACCTGCAGTAGTTGTGCCAACAACGAATGTGCCTGCATCGTTTTCTGCGATGCTTGTCTTTAATCCTGGTGCAAACAACTTGGATGATCTCGCTGCAGAAATGCTTGAGATTGCAGAAGATGTTCGCTGTGGTGAAATTACTGCAGCAATTAAAGATTCAAAGGCAGCAGAGGTTGGCACTATCAAAAAAGGCGAAATTATCGGCATCGTAGATGCAAAAGACATTGTGGCAAAAGGTAGCAGTGTCAGCGAGGTTGCTATGGCATTACTGCCAAAATTAGGTGCTGCTGACTGTGAGAATCTGACCCTGCTTGCAGGCGAAGACTTTTCTGACAAAGATCTCGAAGCACTGGCAGAAGAAATCGAAGCTCAATGGCCAGACCTTGAAATTGACAACCAGCGTGGTGATCAGCCGCTCTATCCACTATTGATGGCATGCGAGTAGAGGCAAGTAGGAGACAATTGTGGCAGAAAAAATGGCGAAAAATCAGTCAAAGGTTGCAATTATCACAGATGGTGGCTGTGATCGCACAAGTGCAGAGGCGCGCGAATTTGGCTTTGATCTAATTCCCATTCCACTTGCATTTACTGATGGCAGTCCATCATCTTCAGATGATTTTGGCGTTCGTGATTTCTGGGAAGCTCTGCTTAGTGATTACGAAAGTGTGCCCAAAACCTCACAGCCAACCAAGTTTAGCTATGAGCAAAAACTGCAAGAAGCGGCAGACGCAGGCTATGAATCAGCCCTGATTATCACCATATCAACAGGACTTTCTTCAACCTATGATGTAGCTGTTATGGCCGCAGAACAAGCTCCTATTCCTGCACGCGTCCTTGATTCACGTATCGTAACTTGGCCCATGGTCATCCTTTGCAAGGCTGCCATCAAAGGCGCAGAAGCCGGACTAGATCTCGAAGATTTGCTTGTCTATGTTGATGCAGTTCGCGATACTATGAGCTTGCTCATGGTGTTCGACACTTTAGAGTACCTTGTTCGCGGGGGACGTGCAGGACGTACAGCAGGGCTGTTGGCGTCAGCACTCGACATTAAGCCTATCTGCACTTTCGAGTCAGACGGTGTTATCGATTCGGTCAAAAAGACACGCGGACGCAAAAAGGCTTTTCAGACAATACCCAGACTGATTGCAGAACGTTACAAGGATACTGAAGATCTGCGTTATGCAATGCTCTTTGCAGACGATACTGCGCCTGCAGAAGAATTGCATGAAAAAATCAAGGAGGCAGATTTACCTGGAAAGTTTCTGGGCATGAACCAAATTGGTATCGTTGTAGGTATCTACTGCGGACCAGGAACGGTAGCCAGTTTGCATTGGCGAGACCTTGACCCGCGCGACTACATCACAGACAAGTCCTAGCGATCCAGCCAGACGGCTTTTGGCGTGGGGTGATCCTGCCGCAAGTGCACGCTTTGTCAATGCGGGGCGTGCAAAACAGCTTGAAACACTCGGAATTTCTCGCATAGGCGAGCTACTCTATCATGTGCCCTACCGCTATCTGGATTTGACCAGTACGGCACAGCTGGGTCCTGTGTCTACGGGTGATGCCACGGTAGTGGGCACCGTCTATGAAGTTACTAAGCGCAAAACTTATCGCAGCCCAGGCCCTAAGCGCAAACAGCTGACAATTACTGAGGTTACTCTAACGGATGGCACGGGCACGCTTATCGGTGTCTGGTTTAACCAGCCTTGGGTCGAGCGTAGCTACGCAGCAGGACAGGTGCTTGCCTTTTCGGGAGAAGTAAAACTGCGCAATGGCTTAAAGCAAATCGTCCAACCCTTTGTAGAAAAAATAGCAGATGTGCCTGCAGAGCACAGTTCAGCGGCAGAGGGCGTCCATATCTCTCCAGATAGTGCTATGGGGTCAGATGTAGATATGGGTGACAGCCTAAACATGGGACGAGTTTTGCCCGTTCATAGCACAACTGAAGGTCTGTCCGTTGGCTGGCTGCGTCGCGTAATCGCTGCGGCAATTGATGACTATGGGCAGGTGGGCGAGTATCTGCCTATGCATGTTTTGCAGAATCATGATCTTGCACCCTATAGTTGGGCACTGCAGCAAATTCACTTTCCAACAACACTTGCAGACGCAGATACTGCGCGCAAACGACTTGCCTTTGGCGAACTGCTTGACTTGCAGTTGTTGATAGCAAGAAGGCGTTACCGCCTAACGCGACAAGCTACCGGTCACACTCATCAGGTTCTTGGTGCATTTCACCAGGCATTATCCAAGCAGCTGCCTTTCAGCTTGACTAATGATCAGGATCAGGCAGTTACACAGATACTTGATGACATGACACGCTCTTACCCTATGCAACGCTTGCTGCTAGGTGACGTTGGCACAGGAAAGACCATTGTTGCTGCTTTTGCTCTTGCAGTAGCAGCAGACTCAGGCGGACAAGCTGCCATGATGGCCCCGACCGAGGTACTGGCACAGCAGTACGCGAAAAAGCTTGGTCCAATGTTTGACCAGATGGGCTTGCGTTGGGCGTTGCTGACTGGGGCAACAGCTGCTGCGGATAAACAACAGATACTCGATGATCTTGCAGGCGGACAGACGCAGGTTATTTTTGGCACACATGCACTACTTGAAGATAAGGTAGAGTTTGCAAATCTGACCCTTGTTGTTGTTGACGAGCAGCATCGATTTGGCGTTCAGCAAAGGCGTGCACTGCACAGCAAAGGACAGTCGGCAGACGTGCTGGTTATGAGTGCGACCCCCATTCCGCGCACTCTGACCTTAACGGCATTTGGGGATCTTGCAGCCAGTTATTTGCGTACACGTCCCATTGCAGGTGCAGGCATTACAACTAAAAAAGTCAAATTTTCAAATATCGCCGCAGCCTATGACGCAGTCCATGTGGCAGTAAAGCAAGGGCAGCAGGCATACGTGGTTTGTGCTCTCGTTGATGAATCAGCGAGTATCGAAGCACAGTCTGCGCTGCGCATGGCGCAGCATCTTGCCGCAGATGAGTTCAGCGCATATCGCGTTGAGGTTCTGACAGGCAAAATGAAGCCAGCAGATAAAACACGCATCATGGATGATTTCCGCGCAGGAAAAATTGATGTACTGGTCTCAACAACAGTCATTGAAGTTGGAGTAGATGTTCACAATGCTACCGTAATGCTGGTACTGGATGCTGACCGTTATGGTCTGGCTCAGCTGCATCAGTTGCGCGGACGAGTAGGACGCGGTAAGCAAGCAGGCGAGGTCTGGCTGGTGTCAGACTCTTTTTCGCATGCATCAAAAGAGCGCTTTGCCGCACTGCTTGACACTGACGATGGCTTTCGCTTGGCAGAACTTGATTTGAAGCAACGGGGCGCAGGCGAACTATTAGGAAACCGCCAAAGTGGAGTTGCTCACTTCAAAGTTGCAGACCTCAGCACAGATGCTGACTTGCTTGAAGCAGCAAGAACAGAGGCCTTGAGCCTAATTGCCGCTGATCCACAACTTCAAGCAGATGAAATAAGGGTGTTGCAAGTTCGAATAGAAGCGCTTGAGAAAAAGCTCGGTGACTGGAAAGTGGCAGGATGAAGGCACAACTTTCATCCTGCCATCTTGGATATATCACTCTCATTCCTGAGCGAAGCGAAGGATCTTTTGTGCTACAGCAAAGCGTACTTGGCGAGACTCTATCCCTTATGCATTCAAGACTGGTGTTTCAATGAGAATTATTGCAGGCAAGTGGGGTGGCAGACGCTTACAGGCACCAGCAAATCACAGTACGCGACCAACGACAGGTCGCGTTCGTGAGTCACTTTTTTCTAGCCTACATTCACAGCTAGGCAGTTTCGATGGCTTGCACGCCCTTGATGTCTTTGCAGGAAGTGGTGCTTTGGGCCTAGAAGCACTCTCACGTGGAGCTTTAAGGCTTACGGCAATAGAGTCAGATCCCAGAACTGCACAACTAGTCAAGGACAATTACGCAAAGCTGTCAGACAATTCAGATCATGCAGACTTCCAGCTATATCAGGGCGATATTTTCAAGTTAATCTCACGTCTGCACAATCTGGGTGCAGATCTTATCTTCCTTGATCCACCTTATGACTTGTCAGATAAGAAGCTTCATAATCTGCTTATCAAATTGGGCGACGTTAAGGCTTTTTCCTTAGATGCTCTTGTAGTAATCGAGCGAGCAAAATCTGCAAAATCAGAGTTATTCTTGCCAGAAAATTTCACCATCGTAAAATCAAAAACCATTGCAGAAACCGCCCTGTACTTTACAACTGTGGCACAATAACGGGTAGGCATTACTGAAAGGACGCAGATGATAAAGGCAGTTATTCCAGGAACCTTTGATCCTGTAACCAGTGGACATCTTGAGATTATCGAGCGCGCCCATGCACTTTTTGACCAAATTGTCATAGGCGTGGCACGATCTACAGGTAAGCGCGGAACAGGTACTTTATTTGCCCTGGATGAACGCTGTGATTTAGCACGTGCAGCTACCGCACATCTGGAAAACATTCATGTTCTACCTTTTGATGGCATGCTGATTGATTTTGTTCGTGCACAAAATGCCACAGCAATTGTAAAGGGTCTACGTGCTATGACTGACTTTGAAAATGAATTTCAGATGGCAGCCATCAACTGGCGCTTTGACGCACAAATCGAAACCATTTTTATCATGTCTTCACCTGATCACATGTATCTATCATCATCTGCAGTAAAGGAAGTGGCTCTGTTAAAGGGACCACTCTGCGGACTGGTGCCTGCAAATGTAGAAGAGCCACTGCGGCAAAAATTCTTGTAACAAATTGCTGTGTGACAGCTATGATTTAAGCGAATATGTCCAATCACAGGTATACTTATGAATGCACGAATTGCATCGTTGCATGTGCAAAATTTTACGGACAGAAATTTTGAAAGGATAAATAATGAAAAAAGTATTTAGTCTTGTGTTGATTCTGGGTCTTGCCATGGTGCTGCTTGCGGCCTGCGGTGGGGATGCAGAACCTGAAACACCAGAAATACCACCAACACCAACATCAGAAACAGCAGTAGAACCAGCAGATCTTTGGGAGGGCGATATGACAAAGGTAAAAATTGAAATTGAAGACTACGGTGACATTATCCTCGAGCTAAACGAATCAGTGGCTCCAATTACTGTGGAAAACTTTCTCGGACTTGTTAATGATGGATTCTATGATGGATTGACCTTTCATCGCATTATTGATGGATTCATGATTCAGGGTGGTGATCCAGAAGGCACAGGGATGGGTGGTTCTGGCACCAACATCACAGGTGAATTCGCAGCAAACGGTGTTGATAATCCCATCACACATGTTCGCGGAGTCATATCTATGGCGCGTTCGCAGGATTTTGATAGCGCAAGCTCTCAGTTCTTTATTGTTCATCAAGATAGCAACTTTTTAGACAGAGAATATGCGGGCTTTGGTCGCGTTGTTGAAGGCATTGAAGTCGTGGATGCCATTGCAGAAAATACTCCAGTCATAGATGGAAATGGTGGTGTTCTGGCAGAAGACAAGCCAGTGATTACTCGCATTACTGTAGTGGACTAAGTCCGCTACTTTGTACACGCGTAAGTGATTAGCGAGCACACTCAGTGACGGTTACCAAAATACAATTTGGAACTGATGGCTGGCGTGCACAAGTGGGACGCGGCTTTGACACAGAAAGTGTCAGCCGCGTTTCTCATGCGACAGCTTGTGCCTTTGCCGAGGTGGCACAGGCGAAAGGCTGGCAGTCGCTGCGTATCATTATTGGTTATGATACACGCGAAGGTGCGGATCAATTCGCAGGCCTTGCGGCACAGATAGTGGCAGATACTATGGCTGCCTGCTTGCCAAACCAGGATGTGCAGGTCGTACTTTCAGATCGCTACGTGCCGACACCCTGCGTATGCTGGACGATTGCACGTGATAAAAGTGCTATTGGTGGCATACAGCTAACAGCGAGCCACAATCCTGCAGGGTGGTTGGGATTTAAGGTGCGTATGAGCGACGGTGGTGCCGCTCCTGTGGAGTTTACTCAGCGCATTGAAGAGCTCTTAGATGCATCTGTTCCTGTCGCCTCAGGTGCAGTTAGCTCGGTTGCTGCAGTTGACATCCTGTCACCGTATTTGGACGCACTCTGCCAATTTGTTGATGTAGATGCCATTCGTGCTGCCAACCTAAAACTGGTAGTTGACCCGCTCTATGGCGCGGCACGTGGTTATTTGGCTGATACGTTTGAACGGATTGGGACGACAGTCATCAGAATTCATGATAGTGCAGACCCCAAATTTGGTGGCTTGCATCCTGAGCCTATCCCGCCTTGGACAGACACTGCTGCTAATGCTGTAAGGCAAAATGCTGCTATTGCAGGGTTTGTCATGGATGGCGATGCTGATAGGTTGGGTGCCATTGATGATATGGGCACCTTTGTGTCTTCTCATAAGATTCTTGCCTTGCTTGCGATACATCTTGTTGAAAATCATGGACGGCAGGGCAGAATTGTAAAAACACTCTCAACTTCGCTACTGGTTGATCGCATTGCGGCTTTTCTGGGTGTACCCAGTACTACGACTCCTATTGGCTTTAAATGGATCTACGCAGAAATGCTACAGGGTGATGTTCTAATTGGTGGCGAAGAAAGTGGTGGCATTGGTATTCCTGGCCACATCTTTGAACGTGATGGTCTGTTGATGAGTTTGCTGCTTGCCGAGATGATGGCAACCACAGGGCATAGTCTGCGTCAATTAATCCAGCAGCTTGAAAAGCGCGTAGGCGTACTCTATTACGATCGCTACGATTTGACCCTGAATCAGCAAGATGTGCAGGGGGTGCGTCGTGCTCTGCCAACTTTAAATCCTGTTACAATTGCAGGTAGTGCTGTTATGCACTATACGCATACCGACGGTGCGAAGTTTATATTGAGCGACAGTGAGTGGTTGCTGCTACGTGCATCTGGCACAGAGCCAATGGTACGTATTTATGCTGAATCTGCAACGCGTGAGCGCACAGCAGAACTGCTTGCGGCAGGAAAACAGCTCGCCAAAGAGACCACTGTTAAAAGGGCTAAGGGTCAGAAGGGCTAGGGGATGAGTTCGCCCATGCGAATCACAATGGTCAATAAGTACTATCCGCCCCATGTGGGTGGCATAGAGTCGCATGTGCGCGATCTTGCAGAAGGACTTGCTGCAGCGGGGAATTGCGTTCGTGTTGTCTGCAGTAATGATAATCGTAGTTATGCAGAGGATGTAATTGGCGGTGTCGAGATAGTACGCTTGCCTCGCATTTTTGAACGTGCGTCGACTCCGATAGTACGTAATCTGGGGTCCATTTTGAACTATGAATCGCAGCATGCAGATATATTGCATTTCCACTTTCCGTATCCATGGGGAGAATTCGAATGGGTAGGGCAGCTCGCATCAAAGACGCAGCCTTATGTGGTTACCTACCACTCAGACATCATACGCCAGAAAAAGGCACTTGCTGCCTACAGTCCCTTCTTGAACAAATTCCTTAACAGATCACGCCTTATTATGGCTTCATCGCCGCAACTTATCGAGTATTCGCCTTGGCTGTCTACATGCAAGGAAAAATGCCATCAAGTGAATTTTGGTATACCTGGTGATCGCATTGCATATAATTCGCAGGCAGCTGCGCGTGCCGCGCAATTGCGAGAACAATATGCGTCAGATGGAAAGCCCTTAGTATTGTTTGTTGGCAGGCTTATCTATTACAAGGGAATCGAAGTTCTTGCAAAGACAACCCACAAGGTTGATGCGAACTTCATTATCATTGGAAAAGGTTCCGACTGTGGTCTTCTTGCTGACATCTCGCCGCGTACTCATATTATTGATTATGTTGATGACGATGAGCTTGTTGCATGGTATCACGCAGCAGATGTCTTAGTCTTGCCCAGCATTGAATCATCAGAAGCCTTTGGGCTTGTACAGATAGAGGCACATGCCGCAGGAACTCCTACGGTTTCTTCAAGACTCAAAACAGGTATAGTGTATGCAAATCTTGATGGGGTAACGGGACTTACCGTGGCACCTCGCAATGCCGATGTGCTTGCAGGAACCCTGAGTGCTTTGCTTGCAGATAATCAGCTGCGTACTCGACTAGGGCAACAAGCACAAAAACGCGTACTTGCAGACTTTACTGTCCCGCGCATGGTGCAAGACGTTACTAAGGTATATCAGCAAGCACTATCAGAGAGTGTTCAGCTTGCGTCAGCAGATCAGGAATCTGAGACCAGCATAGAAAGTGCTAGTTAATGTCGCGACTACAATTTCGCATTTTCTCAATTTTTGCTGATATTGTGTTGGTCAATGCCGCAGTGTTGGCAGCTTTCACCATTCGCTTTCTGGGGAACATTCCTTCGCAAAATATGGATGCCTATCTGGCACTGTTGCCGCTGCTTACACTGGGATATCTGGCATGTGGCTGGCTGTATGACATCTATGATGCGCAGCAGCTTGATTCACGCTGGGCAACAATCTCAAAGGTTGCGTCTGCAGCAATACTGGGCACGATAGCACTTACAGGTATTGCTTATCTAGGCGGCGATGCAACTGCGGCCTTTCCGCGTACGGCACTGCCCTACATTTTGGTTACGTCGATACTTTTTATGCTTGGTTGGCGCCTACTCTTTTTTCATTTGGGTACAATTCGATGGTACGAGCAGCGTACTCTAATTATAGGCAATGGCGATACGGCAACTGACCTTGCGCGCGTTTTGATTGAGCGCGCAAAATGGGGTTGGAATTTATTGGCAGAACTTCCAGGGGATAGCAGCTTGCAGCAGGTCAGTGACGCAATCACGCAGCACGATATTAATCGCGTCATTATTACCGAGCCTGCACGCTCACGAGAGTTTACCGAACATTTAGTATTGGCTGATCACCCTAAATTGACCGTGGATGTTGTTCCAGAACTCTATGAAGCCTTCATTGGGCGTCCTCATACTATTGTTGGCGATATCCCATTGATGCGCTTGGTTTCAGGAGTCACTCCACGCTATCAGCGTGCTATCAAGCGCACGGTCGACATTGTGGGCTCAGTTCTCTTATTGATTGTGACTGCCCCCATTACACTGGTGGCAGCATGTGCGATCCTTCTTTCAGATGGACGACCAATTTTTTATCGACAAGAGCGCACAGGCAGATTTCAAAAAAACTTTCAAATATACAAATTTCGCACGATGATTAAAAATGCCGAGAAAAGCACAGGTCCAGTTCTCGCTGCAAAAAACGATGATCGCATTACTGGCCTAGGCAGAACCCTGCGCAAGTTTCGCATTGACGAATTGCCACAGACCATTAATATCCTGCGTGGCGATATGAGCTTTATTGGCCCCAGACCCGAGCGCCCTGCATTTATTGCTGACTTTCTAACAGATATTCCTGGCTATTCTGAACGCTTTCGCATCAAGCCTGGTGCTACAGGGCTTGCACAGATTCATGGGGGATATGCGACAACGCCTGAGCGCAAGCTTAAGTATGACCTAATGTATCTGTATCAACAAAGTCCAGCATTGGATTTACAAATCATGGTCGAGACCGTCAAGGTAGTGCTTTCAGGAAAGGGCGCGAGATAAGCGTGCGCCTAACAGCGAACGCAGAAGATGTCAGTACAGTACGTGTAGAGTCTGAAAGTCGTACGCTTGCAGGCACAATAGCCTGGTGGACAATTCTGGGACTAGTTGCGATTGTTCCTATTCTAATGGCAAATGGCCCACTTGCGGCCATAGGGCTGAATTTTGCTGATGGCTTTGACGGGGTTAAGATATTTGCCCTGCGTATTGGAGTCATGGTGGCGCTTGCTGCCTGGATATGGGACATTGCGGCAGGTCGTGGTACGATTCGCTATCATCGCATTTACATTTTATTAGGAATCTTTCTTGGGTGGATAGCAATTGCAACGATACTATCCATTAGTCCTGAAACAGCATTTTTGGGCAAATACCGTCGTTATGATGGAATGTGGTCATACTTGCTTTATGCGGCACTGTTCTTTCTCACCATGCAATATGCCACTTCTGCGGCACGCATTAGGCAATTGTTGCAGACCTTAAGCTTTTCAAGTGTAATAGTTGCAGGATATGGGATTTTGCAAGCTGTGGGAGCAGATCCGCTGCATTGGGGTACTTTGCCGTTTGAGCAAAATAGATCCTTTTCGACCTTTGGGAACCCTGATCTACTTGCTGGCTTTCTCGCTTTTAGCATCTTTATCAATTTGGGACTATTGCTTTCTGAGCAGCGCTTCGGCTGGCGCAGCTGGTACTGGTTTGTGCTGCTGCTGAATTCTGTTGTTGCCATTACGGCCTTTTCTCGTGCACTGTGGGTTGCGTTTCTTGTGGCAATCATAATTTTTGTCTTGCTTGCATGGCGTCAAAGGACGAAACTGCACAAGCAGGACAGTCTATTTGCGGCGGGTATTGCAGCAATCGTAAGTGCCTTCATTGGCTATTCATTGACGCGTGTAGATGTGGTGATGAATTTTTGGACACGTGTTCAATCAATCTTTGAATTTGATACAGGTAGTGCACTTACTCGTTTTCAAATTTGGGATGCAGCATTGCTTGCAATTGCACAACGTCCCATTTTTGGTTATGGGCTCGATACCTTTCGTTTAATTTTTCGTCGCTTTTCACCACCAGAGTACTCCTATGCTGCAGGATTTAGATCTGTTGCAGACAATGTACATAATTTTCCCTTGCAGCTTGCTACAGGGATTGGAGCTGTTGGGGCAACCTTGTTCTATGTGCTTCTTCTTTGGGTGGCATATAGAGCAATTCGCAATTGCTTGAAGCTGTCTGTCAGGGGACAGCCGTATCGTCTGCTCTACATAGGGATTACCTGTGCCTGTATCGCCTATTGTGTGCACATATTCTTTGGACTAGCATTGCCCAGCGTAGCATTTTTGCTGTGGATATGTATGGGCATGCTGTTAGCGTCAGATGCAAAAACTATCACTCTGCGACCTATCCTTCAAGCAAATCTGCTTGCAAAATCAGCTGCAGTTGTGGCGACGATGCTTTTGCTGGCTCCCTGCATATTTGCGACACGCCTGTTGATTGCAGACCATGTCTTTGTGACACCTTCGCGCTTTGTTGCAACACAGTTGCACCAAGCAGACGTAGACAGCTTGCGCGCAGCCCAAGTGCAAGCACAGGCAGCAGTTGTACTCAATCCATTTTATGAACGTTACTACACAGATTATTTTATGATTTCTTCGCGGCTTGCTCTGCTGGGCATTGCCACTGACCAGCCAGATGCACATGAACTGGTTGCGCACGCAAAGCAGCAGGCAGATCACTTAATCGCCATGTCTCCATGGGAATATGATTCCTATTTAGTTGTTGCAAATTTCTATATCATGCTCGGACAGACAATTGGTGGTCAAGAAGGACGCGACTACGTGCAATATGCGGCAGATTTTGCATCCGACAAAATTCAATTAGCACCTAATGGCCTTGCTCTGCGCGTACGCTATGCAGAAGCTCACGTGTTGTTAGGAGATATTGACGCAGCGCGATACCAGCTTGAATTTGTTACACAGCAAGACAGCAATTACCGCTCAGCTGCGGAATTTTTGCAAGAGCTCATTGACAATCCTGACCAGTTTCCTCCACTATAGCAGCATGAAAACAAAGCGCGTACTCTTAGTCGAAGATGAAAAGAACATCCGTGATGCCGTTGCGGCATATCTGGAACGTGAAGGGTTTTGGGTAACTGCTGCCGCAGACGGTGAAGCAGCTCTCCATGCTTTTTCTCTGCACAATTTCGACCTTATTGTTTTAGATTTGGGACTGCCAAAGGTTCGCGGTGAAGAAGTGTGCAGTGAAGTGCGCAAAAAAAGTGATGTTCCCATCATCATGCTGACTGCAAAAGGAGAGGTCGAAGATCGTATTGCAGGACTTGAATTGGGTGCTGATGACTATTTGGTCAAGCCATTTTCACCACGCGAGTTAGTTGCCCGAATTAAGGTCTTACTTCGCCGCTCAAACACATCAGATCTTCCCCAGCGTGACATTCTAAAATATGACGACCTCGAACTAGATGTGAGCGGACATCGCGCGTTGCTTGCCGGAAAAGATCTTGACCTTACCGTAAGTGAGTTTAGGCTGCTTTTGGTGCTTGCGCGCTATCCTGGTCGCGTATATAGCCGAATGGAACTTGTCGATAAAGTCTTGGGCTATGATTTTGAAGGCTATGAACGTACTGTTGATTCTCATGTTAAAAACCTACGTGCGAAACTGGGTGATGATCCTAAGTGTCCTCGCTATATTTCGACAGTTCATGGAGTAGGTTATCGCTTTGAATCCCAAGAATAGTTCTAAGAATTCCAGCAATCGCAATACTTCTCGCGAACGTAGCGATCACACGATCGCACTGCAGCTTCTGCACAAAATTACCCGCAGTGTTTTTGCGACACGTCTAAGCTTTGCCTTTGCACTGATTGCTGCAATGACTGCGATTATGGTAGGTGTTATCACGTATGTTACCTGGTCGATTGCCTTTGAAGACTATGTGCGTGAAAACGTGCAGGAAGCCACAGACCTCACGGCAGATGATGCTGAATATTTTGCGAGCCAAACTGAATTTTTGACCGAACATGATCGAGAGATGCGATCCACCACGCTACTTGCTATCAGTGTTGCTGGCCTTGTTGCGGTGAGCATTTCAGTCATCATAGGAGGTTGGTATTCGGACCTACTGGCAGCACCTATTGTGCAAGTGACTCGTGCAGTGCGCAGAATGCGCGATGGAGACGATGATGCACGTGTTGATCTTGCAGGTAATGACGAGATCGCTCAGTTGGGCAGTACTTTTAATCATATGGCAGATACGCTGGCGCAACGACGCCGTCGCGAACGATACATGATTGATGACCTTGCGCATGAACTGCGCACGCCACTAATGGGAATCCAGGCAACGCTTGAAGCGATTCAAGACGGAGTGTACCCAGCAGATAGTGAGCATCTGCAAATTGTGAGTGATGAAACCATGCGCCTGACAGGACTTACAAATGCGTTATTGGAACTAAGCATGCTCGAAAAATACGCAGAGGATTTCCCTCTGTCGCGCATTGATCTGAACGATCCTGTGCGTACTTCAGTTGCAGTTAGTCAGGCGCGCGCTCAGTCTTTGGGACTGCATATCGAAATGGACTTGACTGATGGACTGCGGGTAAACGCAGATGCTGCTCGCTTGCAGCAGGCAATCACGAACCTGCTGAGCAACGCCATTCGCTATTCGCAGACAGGTCAAGTTGTTGTGCTGCGTAGTTTTAGACAAGGTGACGACGCCTATCTGACAATTGCTGATACAGGTATTGGTATCGATGCTGTAGATCTCGAGCACATTTTTAGTCGCTTTTGGCGTGCAGATGATGCACGTGGTCGTTCCAGTGGTGGTGTGGGTATCGGACTTGCGATTACTAAGGAAATTGTTGATCGTCATCAAGGGAAAATAAGCATTGAGAGCGAAAAGGATGTTGGAACCACCTGTACCATTGTGCTACCGCTTGTCTAGTATCTTCTGGTAGGCTTCAAGTACCTGTCTGGCAGTGTTATCCAGGCTGTAGCACTGCGCGCGCTGCTTTGCGCCCACAGACAGTCTGCTGAGCATACTCTCATCTAAGACAAGTCTTTCTGCCTGAGTCAATAGTGCTCCTAATTCGGGCTTGTCTGCAAGCAGGCCACTGCACTCATGTTCGACAGTGTCCGATATTCCAGAAGAGGCGACTGCAACAACAGGAAGTCCTGCTGCCAAAGCTTCGATAACAACGAGGGGGTGTACTTCGCTTACAGAGCCAGTGATAAAGGCATCAGCGAGTGCAATGTAAGAAGGAATATCGCTGTAGTCTTGCGTTCCAGCAAGAATGATACGTTCGTCAAGCCCCTGTTCTTTAATGAAATTTCGTGCGTAGCGCATCTCTGTGCCACTGCCTATGATTAGCAGCTTTGTACTTAAATGTCTTCTCGCAAGACCAGCAAATTCTTGCAATAAGTAGTTGATATTCTTTTCGCGTGAAACGCGCCCTACATAACAAAATAGAATATCATCAGCGCCAATTCCTAGTGCATTTCGTGCTGCACTATCTGGCTTCTTAGGTGTGGCCTGTGCAAAGGGGGCAAGGTCAATTCCGTTAGGAATTACCTGTGCACCAGCATATTGGACGTATGTAGTTAGCCAATCTGCAATACTTGCTGATGGTGCGATAACCAGATTACATTTTTCCATAAAATAACGTAGATAGCTTGCGTTCCATTTGTGACGCTGCGAGGCGGGAATGGCACGTGCATAGACATCAGCGTAGAGGTCATGGCGTGTGTGATTGGTAAATACAAGAGGAGTCCGAGAGCTTTTCACACGGTTCAGTAAATAGCTGCCGCTCTGAAACGGATGATGTACATGAGCGATATCAAGCGTTGGGATCAGATTGCGCGTCATTCGATTAAAGAATGGACTGTAGTTCCAGCCTGTTTTACCGTAGGGAATGGCAGGATTGCGTATGACATTTGATTCATCATCATGATAGTGCACCGATCCAAAAGTAACCAAAAATACCTCATGTCCCTGCTGTTCAAAATAGCGCTTATACAGGCGCACATGGTTTGTAATGCCACTCATGTGGGGCAAGTACATATCGACAAAAAGTCCAATTCTCATGCGAGTATTATATACTGGATTGCTTGCGTTAGACATGCCATATATGAAAGGAAGCAATACAGTGGCGTTATCAATAGGAATCGTGGGACTGCCCAACGTGGGAAAATCAACTCTTTTTACCGCACTTGCAAAAGCGCAGGTTGAAGCCGCAAATTATCCCTTTGCAACTATCGAACCTAATGTGGGGATTGTGTCGGTGCCTGATGATCGCTTGCAGGCTTTGGCAGAAATTGCACGTCCAAAGAAAGTCATTCCTGCAGCCGTTGAATTTAATGACATTGCGGGCCTGGTAAAGGGCGCAAGCGAGGGAGCAGGACTTGGCAACCAGTTTCTTGCACACATTCGCGAAACAGATGCCATTGCAGAGGTTGTTCGCTTCTTTCCCGATGAAAATGTCATTCATGTTGACGGACGCGTTGATCCGCAATCTGATGCAGAGACCATTAAGCTTGAATTGATACTTGCAGACATTGCCACAATGGAGCGCGTAATCGCGCGCTTAGAGAAAGAGGTAAAGCGAGACGGAAAAGTACGTCCAGTTCTTGATGTTGCACAGAAACTACTTGCACATCTACATGCTGGACATCGTGCCTACGGATTGGATCTGAGTGATGATGAGCGTTTGCTTGCAAAAGAATTCCACTTGCTGACGATGAAACCAATGCTGTATGTAGCAAATGTGGACGAGGATCAGCTGGTGGCGATTCATTCTGGCGATTTGAAATTGTCACAGATTTCTGGTCAGACTCCCATCCCTCTGTGTGCGAAAATTGAATCAGAGCTTGCAGAGCTCGATGATAGTGAAGCTGCAGAGTTTCTGACCGAGCTTGGTGTCGAGCAGTCAGGACTTGTGATACTAATACGTGAAGCTTACAAGTTGTTAGGCTTGCAGTCGTATTTCACTGCAGGACCAGAGGAAGTTCGCGCCTGGACTGTGCCTGTGGGCACAAAAGCTCCACAAGCGGCAGGAGTAATCCACACTGACTTTGAACGCGGTTTTATAAAGGCAGAAATAGTGTCACATGCAGACTATGTGCAGCTAGGAGGAGAAAAGGGCGCACGCGATGTAGGACGTCTTCGTCTTGAAGGCAAGGACTATCTGGTGCAGGATGGCGATGTAATTCACTTTAGGTTCAATGTCTGAATGTGGAGGTTTTGTGCTATAATCACCATCGGGTAGGAATCATTTATGAATACGAGGGAATTATGACAGAATCAGAGCGTCTATACACAGATATGCACGCAGATATTGATCCAGATTCAGATCCAGATCAGCGAGACGAAGAAAAAGAAAAAGACGGCAAAAAGCTCATGTATGGGATAGTGGCACTGGGTGCCGTTGTTCTGATTTTTGCTGTTGTGGTTATATTTTATGCGCTGCAACAATATGACGGTGCAGCTGGCGATGCGGAATCTGCAGAAATTGCAGAAGCGAGTGATGTTGTAGCTACTGGTGGAACAACAGGCGACCTTGAAGGTACAGGCATGGGTGCGATTGTTGTTGCGCGTGACACCGACTGGAACTTCCGTAACGCAAATCTCGACGATAATTTGCATGCGATTGACCAATCAGTACAGCCACCATTTGTACCAGAGGACGACCTAGTCTTCCCTCCTCCGACTCCAGGCAGAACTTCAGTGGTAACGCCACCAGCAAGTACTCCTGTAACAACTCCACTTGACTACAACAGCCTACTGGGTGTTGACGTGTTGGTTTCACAGGCACGTGCACAAGCAGCTGGATATGTTGTTCATCAGGTATTTGTGTGCTGTCCAGACGCGGTCAGGAACAACACCGCACCGCCAACGCCAGGCTTGGTGCTTGATGTGCAGACTTATACAATGCGCCAGGACGGTCAGCGCTACATGTTCTTACATGTTGCGACAACAGAGCCATACAGCAGAGCACGCGCTGTTCCAAACGTGGATGGACTGCAGTGGAGGCCAGCGCGCGACAGGCTAAGTGGCGCAGGTTTGGGTGCGCGCTTTGAGTATGAACGCAATAGTACAGACACAAAGGGCGTTGTCTTGTTTCAGGCTCCTCAGGCAGGCAGGTATACTCCAGCGGGGTCATCAGTGATAATGATTTTGGCTGACTAGTCAGGGTACGCCAGATACTCAATCTCTGCGTCGAAGCACATAGCCTTTGAGGCGCACGTAGTTACTGCGCTTACCTCAAAGAACATGCACTTCTCCTTAATCTTGGGCATCTGGAGCACCCTGATGTATAAGTTGATGTATGAAAGGTTCACAAAGGGTGAACCTTTTCAGTTGAGCAAAGATTAGAGAGGAACTACTGTGGCGCGTTTTGTAAATGAACCTTCACGCACCTTTAATGAATACCTGCTGATTCCAAGCTTTTCAGGACGTGATTGTACACCTGCAAACGTAAGTCTGCGGACTCCCTTGGTGAAACATCGTGTCGGGGAAGATTCGGAACTTAATCTAAACATTCCTCTTGCAAGTGCAATCATGCAGTCAGTTTCTGGTGAACGTATGGCAGTTGCGCTAGCAAAAGAAGGCGGAATATCGTTTGTTTTCGGCGCGCAAAACATTGAAGACCAGGCGGCAATGGTTGCAAAAGTTAAGGATCACAAAGCAGGATTTGTAAGGTCTGATAGCAATGTTTGTCCTGATGCTACTCTCGCAGATATTTTGGAAATGCGCGACAGAACGGGTCACTCTACCGTAGCAGTAACAGAAGATGGTACTGCACAGGGCAAGCTTGTTGGCATTGTAACTGGTCGCGACTATCGTGTCAGTCGCATGGAGCCAGATCTTAAAGTGCGTGAATTTATGACACCACGTGCCGACTTAGTCCATGGTTATGCCGGCATGACTTTGTCACAGGCAAATGATATGATTTGGGATAATAAGCTCAATTCCTTACCGGTGATAGATGACGATGGCAGGCTGACCCACTTTGTCTTTCGCAAGGATTATGATAGCCATAAGTCAAATCCCAACGAGATGCTTGATGACAATAAAAGTTATGTGGTGGGTGCAGGCATCAACACACATGATTATCGTGAGCGTATTCCAGCACTTGTTGATGCTGGTGCTGATGTTTTGTGTATTGATTCGTCGGAAGGTTATACCGTTTGGCAGTCAGATACTATCGCCTTTGTTCGTGAGAATTATGGTGACAAAGTCAAGATAGGTGCGGGCAATGTAGTGGACGCTGATGGTTTTCGTTATTTGGCAGACGCTGGTGCCGACTTTATAAAAGTTGGCATTGGTGGTGGCAGTATTTGCATTACACGCGAGCAAAAAGGAATTGGACGTGGTCAGGCGAGTGCTGTCATTGATGTTGCTGCTGCTCGTGATGCCTATGCACAGGAAACAGGCATATACGTGCCACTATGCAGTGATGGCGGAATTGTTTTTGACTACCACATGACGCTTGCTCTTGCCATGGGTGCAGATTTTCTCATGTTGGGTCGCTATTTTGCACGCTTTGATGAAAGCCCAACACCACGCATTCATTACAACGGAGCGTATGTGAAAGAATACTGGGGAGAAGGCAGTAACCGTGCGCGCAACTGGCAGCGTTATGGTGCTGAAGAGGGTGCCACAAAGGACAGTACAGCAAAGCTCACCTTTGAAGAGGGAGTAGATTCCTACGTTCCTTATGCAGGCAATCTAAAAGACAACGTCAATACCTCACTTGCAAAAGTACGCTCAACGATGGCAAACTGCGGTGTATTAGATATCGCAAGCTTGCACGAGGAAGCAAAACTTACCCTTGTTTCTGCGACAAGCATTGTAGAGGGCGGCGCACACGACGTTATATTGCGCAACAAATAACCAGAGCGCATCAGGCCTTTAATCTCTGTATCGTTTCTGTGTCGAATCAAAAAATCCAGCTGTTTACGTAGATCTGCTACGCTTCACAGCTGGATTGCTCAATTTTCCCTAACCTTAAAGATCTGATGTGCTCTGGCACTTTCAGTCGTCTTTGCGCTTTTTCAAAACAATATAGCTGTTCAAATTTTGCGTGTGACCGTCAGCGTCAAAACGAGCAACCAATTGCGCCTTATCGGAGATTTGTTTAATCAGCAAATCGATTTCTGTAGTAGGAAAGCTGTGGCAGTAGCGATATGCTCCAGATTTTCCCTGCCAACCTAAAAAGTAGTCGCCACCATCAAGTGCCGCATTCAGTTCCGCAGGGCTCATATTCCACTGTTGCGACAAATCTAAAAGCGCTGCCTGATGAGTGTTTTCTGCCTTGCGTGTCAGATTAGGACTATTGAGGAATTGCCAAAAAGATACGATGATATGACCATTGGGTCGAGTACGTTCAGCCATGTTTTTCAATAGTTGCAGACGTAGGGAATGTCCCGGAATATGGTGCATAAAGCCAAAAGATGCCGTCAAATCACATGGCAGGATATCAGGTAAAGCATTGCTGCTATCAGACAAATTACTCTCGATTAACAGCTCTAACAAATCGACGTTGTAAAATGTTCTGCCTGCAGCCATCTGGCTACTATTATCCATTCCGCAATATGCAATATCGACATCAGGCAATACATTCCTTAAAAAATCTTCAAAACGCATATTCCCACAGGCAAAGTCCAGCACAGAATAGGGACGTTCATTCTGAAAGCAATCTTTATCGTGCAAGATTTCTACACACCGCTTCCAGCCATGCCAGGGAGCTCCACGAGTACACGCAAAGCTTTCTCCCTGCTGCTGGTAAAAGTGAGTATTCAATTCCTGCAACCGCTGCACCATCTGCATATCCATGACACCAGTATATAATGACAGTATGGAAGAAATGCTGCTTTTGATAATCGACGAACTGCGTAACCCCGATGTTGGCATCCTTGCGCAGTATCCAGATACGCCTGATGACATTCTTTTTTCACGTCTCATCGACAGGCTGGGCAAGGGACGCCCAGATGCACAAGATTATTCAAAGCAGGTACTACTTCCGTACTATCAGCAGGTAAAAGCTTCTGATCCACAACGGTGGCAGTCCTGGAACATTGATGCGCAACTTGAAAAGCGTCTCTTGTCTATCATGAAAATCAAACCCAGACGCACTGCTTCAGGAGTCGCGACAATCACCGTCATCACAAAGCCTTGGCGTTGTGCCAGTGACTGCCTGTATTGTCCCAACGATGTGCGTATGCCCAAGAGCTACCTTTCTGATGAGCCTGCCTGTCAGCGCGCAGAGCGCAACTTCTTTGATCCGTATTTGCAAGTACAAGCGCGCTTGCGTGTCTTAGGCAGAATGGGGCACCTAACTGACAAGATTGAGATTATCGTTCTGGGTGGATCTTGGTGCGACTATCCACGCGAATATCAGAAATGGTTCATCCATGAACTATATCGTGCCTTAAATGATGGTGAAGCCGGCTGGGCAGAAGCACAGCAGCGCAGGCAAGCATACCTTGATGCTGGCTATGCCAATGAGCAGGCAGAGATTGTCCAGCGCACTCAGCACATGCAGGATAAGGTCAATGATGGTGAGCTAAATTACAATCAAGCAATTCAGAAATTATATGGCGATCATGAACAGGGTGCAGCTGGAGCTCTAAGAGGGGACAGCTTGGCACTCTCTGGATATCAAAATAATCGAGACAACTGGCATGAGGATTGTACAGAGCACTCCTCCTTATGGCTCCAGCGGACAGCAATGGACGTACTTCGCCAACAACAAGTGAAAAACGAGACGGCCACACATCGCATGGTCGGCTTTACTGTTGAAACACGCCCAGACCTGGTCAACGCGCATACCTTAAAACTGCTACGAGAATTTGGAGTCACGCGTCTGCAAATTGGCATCCAAAGCCTTGATCCGCAGGTACTTAAGCTCAACCGTCGTACAACGACACCACAGCAAATCTGTACCGCCTTTGCGCTTGCCCGGAGTTTTGGCTTTAAAATCCATGCACACTTCATGCAAAATCTTTATGGATCGACATTTGCTGCCGACAAAAATGAATACCAGCACTTCATGACAGACCCCGCTTATTTGCCAGATGAGGTCAAGCTCTATCCTTGCTCATTAGTGGCAGGCACGGGACTCTGCGCACATTATGCAGATGGGAGCTGGCAGCCGTATAGCGAGCAGGAGCTCATCGAATTGCTTGCGGCAAATACCCTAAACACACCACCGTTCACACGCATATCGCGCATGATTCGCGACATTTCATCACACGATATCATTGCAGGCAGCAAGCGCACCAATCTGCGCCAGATGGTCGAACAGTACATCCAGAATACGGATGGTGCAATTGGTGAAATCCGGCATCGCGAGGTAGCGAAAAGCGAGGTCATTCACGATGACTTGCACCTTGATGTCATTAGGTATGAAACTACTGTATCGACAGAATATTTCTTGCAGTGGATAACTGCAGGTGACAAAATAGCGGGCTTTCTGCGCCTGTCTCTGCCCTTGATGACGCGCGATGCTTATTTGCCAGACGATGTCCAGCTGCCTGACTTACTGAATCATGCAATGATTCGTGAAGTACACGTCTACGGAAAAGTGGCAGCGATAGATAGAGTGGGGGAGTCTGCCCAGCACTTTGGATTAGGCAGACAACTCATAGAAGAGGCTTGTAAAATTGCACGTGCGGCAGGGTATGCGCAGATAAATGTTATCAGTTCGGTGGGTACTCGCGAATACTATCGCAAGTTAGACTTTACTGATGCAGACCTTTACCAAAGTCGCACTCTTTAGCTGGCAAGCTTATTCTGACAGTTTGATGATAGGGGCAAATCCTGCCATAAGGTTTTTGACTCCTTTTGACTCAAAGTTAATAGTTAGGGAATCGCCGCTAACTTCCATTATTGTGCCCTTGCCCCACATTTTGTGATTTACACTATCGCCTGCGACGAATGCTTCTTTTGCCTTGGGCATGCCACTACCATAACTAACAGGCTCACTATAAACATTGCTACGAGCTTCACTGCTGTTTGTGCTATGGACAGCTTCTGCATATTTGTCCACAGTTCTACCTGTGAAGCCAGCAGAGCCTAACCCCTGCATTTCGAGCAGATCTCCTGGCAGTTCAGCCAAAAAACGGCTAGGCGGGTTTTGAGCGGGCGTTCCAAAACTCATGCGGCCTGCTGCGCGAGTCAGAATAAGTTTTTCGCGTGCACGCGTTATTGCCACATAGGCAAGGCGACGTTCTTCTTCAAGCCCTGATTGGTCATAAATTGAGTTTGCATGTGGAAACAAACTCTCTTCCATGCCTGCAACGAATACCACAGGATATTCCAATCCCTTTGCCGTGTGGATGGTCATCATGGTGACAGTGTCGCTATTTGCCGCTAAAGAGTCAAGATCGCTGCGCAAGGCGAGCCACTCCATAAAGGCAAGCAGACTATTCTCTTCGTGAGTCATCTCGAATTCTGTAGCAACATTTACGAATTCACGAATATTTTCTGCGCGACCTGCTGCTTCGTCGCTGTGTTGTGCTTCAAAAGATGTAAGTAGTCCAGATGCGGTAATAATGGCCTCTACTATGCGGGCGAGTTCACCCTGATATGAGCGCATTTCATCAAGTATTGCCACAAGTCCCGTTACTGCTCGTTTTGCAGCAGGACGCAAAATGTCTGCACTGTCTGTGATTGCTGCACGCAATGCTGCTTCAAAGCTTAGTCCTTTTCGAGCCGCAAGCGACTGCACAGCAGCAATGGACGTGCTGCCAATTCCTCTGCGCGGAGTATTTATGATGCGAAGTAGTGAGATATCATCGTCTGGATTTACGATTATTTTCAGGTATGCCATTATGTCGCGAATTTCTGCACGATCAAAGTAACGTGTGCCGCCTACGATTCGGTACCCTAGTCCTGTGCGCAGTAGGGCATCTTCAAGTACACGACTTTGAGCGTTTGTGCGATAGAAGATTGCAAAATCGCTATACGGTCTATCTTGCTTGCGGGCAAGACGCTCGATTTCATGTGCAATGTAGCGAGCCTCATCCCGTTCATCAGTTGCCAGATAGACTGATATGGGATCACCGCTTTTACTGGTGGTAAAGAGCTGCTTTGCCTTGCGCTTACTGTTGTGCGCAACAAGGACATTGGCAGCATCCAATATATTTGCTGTCGAGCGATAATTTTGCTCCAATTTAACAGTGTGAGCTTCTGGATAGTCGCGCTCAAATTCAAGAATGTTGCTGATATCTGCACCACGCCAGGAATAAATTGACTGATCGTCATCACCCACGACCATTAAATTGCGATGCTTTTCTGCAAGCAGTTTTGTAATGGTGTATTGGGCGTGATTTGTGTCCTGATATTCATCTACCAACAGGTAGTGAAATCGTTCCTGATAGCGCGCAAGTACTTCTGGATGCTGCGTAAATAGCTGCGCTGTATTGAGCAATAAATCGTCAAAGTCCATGGCATTGGCAGCACGCAGGCGTTGAGTATAGCGAGCAAAAACGCTGCGTGTGTGGCGGTCGATAGGAGCAATGCCAAACTCTGGCAAATCCTCTGCACTTTGCAGTTCATTTTTTGCTTGTGAGATACGTCCTCGTATGGCAGATATGGGAAAGACTTGTGGATCAATTTCGAGTTCGCGCATGATGTCCTTTATCAGGCGCTTTGCGTCGTCATCGTCATAAATAGTGAAATTGCGCTTGTAGCCCAGAGCTTCTGCCTCTGCACGTAGGATGCGTACACAGGCTGCATGATAGGTCATGATCCACATGCCTTGTGCACCTGCGCCTAACTGTGTCGCAATGCGCTCACGCATCTCGCCTGCAGCCTTGTTAGTAAAGGTGATTGCAAGTATTTGCCAGGGCGGCACCTGTTTGTCTGCCACCAGATGTCCAATGCGATAGGTCAAGACACGTGTCTTGCCACTACCTGCACCTGCAAGTACCAACAAAGGTCCTTCTGTGCACAGGACAGCCTGACGCTGAGCATCGTTCAATTGGGATAAATCTATTACTGATGTGGAATTCATGGCGATACTATGCTAGCAAAGAAATTCCGAGTAACGGCGAATTGCAGGATAAATGCTTTATACTGGAATACGATATGAAGTAAATATAATCACAGGGCAACACATTGAATACGGACGCAACAAACCTTGATGTAGACGCTGCTGTTTGCGCAGGAATTGACATAGGCTCTACTACGACGAAGCTCGTCGTGCTAGATCAAAACGGTACGCTCCTTTGGTCGCAGTACCACAGACATCATTCCGACATACGGGCAAGTGTGGCACTTCTGCTAGATGCTGCAACAGAACATTTCAAAGATCTTCCACTGGCCATCGGCATTACGGGTAGTGGTGGGCTTAACTTGGCGCAATGGCTCGATTTGCCTTTTACGCAGGAAGTTATCTCGCTAAAAACTGCCATTGAACATTATCTGCCACAAGCTGACGTTGCCTTAGAGCTGGGTGGAGAGGACGCAAAGATCGTTTACTTTGGCAATAATGTTGAACATCGCATGAACGGTATTTGTGCTGGAGGAACAGGTTCCTTTGTCGATCAAATGGCAACATTGTTAGGTGTAGATGCACATGGACTTGATTTGCTTGCCCGTGACATGGACACGCTCTATCCCATTGCAAGTCGTTGTGGTGTATTTGCAAAAAGTGACGTGCAGCCACTGCTTAACGAGGGAGTACGCAAGGAAGATTTAGCAGCAAGTATCTTGCAGGCAGTTGTCACCCAGACCGTGGCAGGGCTTGCCTGTGGTCGCCCTATTCGCGGAACGGTTGCATTCCTGGGTGGACCATTGCATCATTTGCCGCAGCTGCGCCATCGCTTTATTGAAACCCTTGAGCTTACAGATGGTGATGCGCTATGTCCCTCTGATGCGCACCTTTTTGTTGCACAGGGTTGTGCACTTGCAACGTTACTGCATGAAGATAGCAGCACCAATCGCGATGGGAGCAGTGCAGATCGGACAAGCACATCCAATCTTGTCTCTTTCTCGGAAGCCTTACAGCGCTTGCGCGAATTGGGCGACACGCAGGCGCAAGAAGTTGAACGCCTGGAACCACTTTTTTCATGCAATGATGACTATGCTGCGTTTTCCGACAGACATAGCAAGGCAAGCATCAAGCGTGTAGATCTTACCTCTTACCATGGATCTACATATTTGGGCATTGATGCTGGATCAACAACCTTCAAGGCTGCACTTATCGGGTCTAATGCTGAACTGCTCTGGTCACATTATGGCTCAAACAGGGGAGATGTTGTAAGCACGGCACGTGACGCCCTGACTAATCTTTATGGGCAGATGCCTGACACTGCAACTATCAAGCATGCTTGTGTGACGGGCTACGGAGAGCACTTGCTGCTGGAAGCACTTCGTGTTGATTCGGGTGAAGTTGAAACAGTGGCTCACCTGCGGGGAGCAGAGGAATTTCTGCCTGGAGTTGACTTTATCCTTGATATTGGTGGGCAAGACATGAAGTGCCTAAAGGTGCGTGACAGTGTGATTGAACACATCATGTTAAATGAAGCCTGTTCCAGTGGATGTGGGTCTTTTCTTGAGTCTTTTGCTGCGGGTCTCAATCTTGAAATTGAGGAATTTGCCGCAGAGGCTTTGATATCTGCTGCTCCTGTAGACCTGGGCAGTCGCTGTACCGTATTTATGAACTCGCGCGTTAAGCAGGCACAAAAAGAAGGTGCAAGTATTGCTGATATATCTGCGGGTCTTTCTTATTCTGTCATCAAAAACACCCTTTATAAGGTAATAAAGATGCGCGACGCGCAAGAATTGGGCGAAAAAGTTGTTGTGCAGGGCGGAACCTTTTACAACAATGCCGTACTTCGTGCATTTGAATTGCTGACGGGACGAGAAGTTGTCCGTCCTGATATTGCAGGACTCATGGGTGCGTATGGCGCAGCTCTATTGGCACGAGACGCAGTAAGCGAGTGTCCTAGCGACACAGATAATAAAGTAGGCACAGGACAGCGCTCGCACCTGCTAAGCCCTAAGGAATTGGATACACTTGACATCCAGCAGACTACAAATAGGTGCATGGCTTGTCCCAATGCCTGCCTACTTACCATTAATAGTTTCTCAAGCAAGACTGCTGCAGGCACAGATGAAGTGCGACACTTTATCACGGGCAATCGTTGCGAGCGCAGTTCTGCAACAGCGCATGAATTGTCAGATGCAGAAAGGCGCGCAGGTAGTCCGCCAAATCTGTTAAGCTACAAGAATCAGCGCCTATTTGACTACACGTCCCTTGACTCATCTGATGCTGTGCGGGGTGAAATCGCACTACCACGCATGCTCAATATGTTTGAAAACTATCCTTTCTGGCATACCTTTTTCACACAACTGGGCTTTCGCGTCGTGCTATCTGATCCCTCCAATTCAAAAACCCTTGAAATTGGCAGTCAGTCGATTCCTTCCGAATCTGTTTGTTATCCAGCAAAGCTCGCGCATGGTCACGTTACGGGGCTGATACAGCAAGGCGCACGCCTAATCTTCATGCCCTGCATTATCTATGAGCGTGCAGAGGATGAACAAGCCAGCAACTATTTCAACTGTCCCATCGTCATCAATTATGCAGAAATGCTGCGCCTGAATATTGATGAATTGCATGAACAGGGAGTAACTCTCTTTAACCCCTTTATTCCTTATCATGACCGTGAAAAATTGACACAACATATGCATCATGTCATATCGATGCTTTATCAGCAGCGCGATTGGAATGCGTTTTTCAAGGGTGCACGACAGAAGCAGAGCATGTCCAGAAATGACCATTCTTCATTTTATGCACCCTATGTTCCACCTGGTCAGGCTCCCAGTGTCAAAGAAGTGCAGGTTGCAGTACAGGCTGCCTGGAATGAAGACTTGGCGTACAAGCGCGATGTGCAGGTTGCAGGTGAAGAAGCACTTTCCTGGATAGAAGAACATGGCAGACATGGCATTGTGCTGGCAGGTCGTCCCTATCATTGTGATCCGGGGATTAATCATGACTTGCCAGAAATGCTGGGCAGCCTTGGACTTGCAGTATTAAGTGAAGACAGTGTTTCGCACCTTGCAAATCCTGATCGTCCTATGCGCATTGTTGACCAGTGGATGTATCACACACGTCTTCTTGCTGCTGGAAAGTTTTCTACCTTGCGTCGTGACCTTGATCTGATTCAGCTGAATTCTTTTGGCTGTGGATTGGATGCAACAGTCTGCGATCAAGTACAAGAGATTCTCGAGACAAGCGGCAATATATATACGACGATCAAAATTGATGAAATATCGAATCTGGGTGCTGCACGCATTCGCGTACGGTCGCTACTTGCTGCCTTAAAAAAGCGAGGAGTCATTACTGATGGGCAGTCTGCAAGATTGACTGATGATTCAGATGCAGATGATGCTTCACACGTAGATGGCAGAGCCGCTGTCCAACAATCAGGCATCTTGCCAGATGTGGACACCTCCTTTGAGCGAACACTATTTACTGCAGATATGCGCGATGAACGCTTTACAATCCTATGTCCGCAAATGTCGCCCATCCATTTTGACTTGCTTGAGCCTGTCGTACAGCATGCAGGCTACAATATTGAACTCCTAGCATCTTGCAGTCATGAAGCAACTGAAGCAGGTTTGAAATTTGTCAATAATGATGTCTGCTATCCTTCGATTTTAGCTACGGGACAAATCATCGAAGCACTGCGTTCAGGACGTTACGATACAAATAAGGTTGCTGCCATTATGTCGCAAACCGGCGGAGGGTGTCGCGCAACCAACTATCTTGCCTTTGCTCGTAAAGCACTGCGTGATGCAGGATTTGACCATGTTCCTGTTATCTCACTTGAGCTGACTCCCATGGGAGAAAGCCATCCTGGCTTTGAGGTAAGACCACGTGCACTGATTCAGGCTGCATATGGCATTCTACTAGGCGATGTCTTGATGCAGTGCCTGTTGCGTACCCGTTCCTTTGAGGCAGTGCCTGGCAGTGCAGATGAATTGCACCAAAATTGGTCAGTGAAATTGCGCGCAAACTTCCTGCGTGGCATGAGCATTGGCGAATATCGAAAAGCTGTCAAAGCGATTGTTCGCGATTTCGATATATTGCCCTTGATTACCGAGGAGCGCACAAAAACGCGCGTTGGCATTGTTGGGGAGATATTGGTGAAGTTTCATCCAACAGCTAATAATAATCTGATTGAATTTCTAGAAGACCAAGACTGCGAAGCTGTTGTTCCCGGGCTTGCAGACTTTTTCCTGTATTCAATGTGCGGAGGAATTTTTCAGCGAAAAAGTGCTGGACGTTCTTTGCGCTATGCATTGCAGATGCGCGTCGCAATCAAAATGCTGCAAATGCTTAGACGACCCGTTAAGCGTGCTATGGCGCAGTCAAAGCGCTTTGATGTGCCCGTCGATATTTTCGATATTGCGCGCCTGACAGAACGCCTAACTCCTCTGGCAAGTTCCTGTGGTGAAGGTTGGCTACTGCCTGGAGAGATGATGGAGCTAATCGAGAGCGGAACACCAAATATTGTTGTTGCTTCTCCCTTTGCCTGTTTGCCAAACCATACCTTAGGCAAGGGAATGATAAAGGAACTGCGTCGTCTGTACCCAGAATCAAACATAGTAGCTGTAGACTACGACCCTGGAGCAAGCGAAGTAAATCAGATAAACAGAATAAAGTTGATGCTAAGTGCCGCCAGAATGAAGGCAAGCTAAACACAAATTTCACTTGTGGACTTCACGGCCGGTGACAATGGACAAGAGTACAGTCGTACAGTTTAACTGCGCGATACAAAACAAAAAGGATGCGCCAGCAAGACGCATCCTTTTTGTTTTGTATATCTAAGCAAGTCTACTTGCTACACAACACCAGAGCTACTCTTTGCTCTCTTCACCTTAGGCACAAAGTACAGTGCAAGCAATATCGCAAGAGGCATAACTACTGCAACTAAAGGCACAGAGACATTACCAATGCTAAGTCCTGTAGGTATGATGAAAGGTTTTGCTCTGTGAAAAGTTGTATTAGATGCAATATCATATGTTGCTGTTCCTACTTGAGTAATGCGTGCTGTATTTGCAAAGATGACTTCAGTAGATAGTTGCTGTGCAACAGTTGCAGGAACAATGAGAGTGAAAGACTCTCCTGCAGCTAGGGTAGCAAGTGTCCAGTTAATGGTGTTTTGTGAAATACTAAAGGTAACTCTTGTAATATCTCCAAGTGGTTGCGGACTAGCTGTACCAAAGTGACCGGTAAGACTTGCAGCACTAAATGACATATGAGTAGGAATTATGTCTTGTAAGGTAATATCTTGCAAAGTAGTCTCTTCATCATTTTGTACCGTAATAGCATAAGTTACTGTAGATCCTCTCTCTACAGTTACAGGAGCTTGCTCTGTACCTGATGTGGGATTAGATGTCTTAGTTAAAGTTAGCTCTCTATCAAGTATCTCTACTTGCGCATAAGGAGTCTCTGCAAGTGGCCAGTTAATGGGAGCACCTGTTGGAGGTATAGTAGTAACTCTATATACTCCTCTGTTAAAAGCATGAGTACCTGGTATTTGTCCGTGAGGTGCTTGCATATGAAGATTTATCACAATGCCAGAACCTGCAGCAAAGACAAAGGGCTGCCCATTACTTCCTGTAGAGAGATCTATAGCTACAGCAGTGACGGTATTTAAGTTAGCTGGAGCAGTAGTAGACCAAATAGCAGCATTGCTAAGATTAGCGTGCGCAGCATTAGTAATGGGATTTAGACCTGTTTGTGTTGAGTAATACACAACAGGTGCAATACCAAGTGATATTGGTTGTGTTACATCGACACTTGTTAGGTTCCCTCTCCAGTGAGGTCTCGAAGCATCTGCAGTCTCTAGCACATCAAAGAGCACTAAGCTAGATGCTTGCATGTCTCCTGTTGAGTATTGCAGGCGGTAGTAGTAGCTATCTCCTGGTCTAAGAGATGTGTGCAAGCTATAGTCAAGGTCATTTGCTGCTCGCACTTGCTTTCTAAAGCCAATTTGGTCTGATACTACAGGAGATATGTTAGATGAGAGCACATTAGATGTTGTATTTAGCTCTGTTGGAGATACTGTTTCAGTACGCGGGAAGTTAGACATCCATGTACGTTCTTGCACCGTAAGTGCTGTTGCTGTGTTATTTACATTAGTATGAGGGTTACCACCACTTACTGCAGTAAGAAATGCGCCACTTCTTGATTGGTATGAAACTAAGTTTCTGATATCTGTTCCTCCAAAGAGACTTATGTTAGCCCAAGGATAAAAGACATCAAAGTCTACGGTAAAGCCAGTGCCGTTAATTGTGGGTGCTGCTGTGGTAGTACTAACGCCTGTTCCCCAAGTGTTTCTCATATTTGACCCTGCTGTAGCACTTACATAGATACTTACAAGTGTCCTACCGCTTCCTTGCCAGTTCTCACTGGTTAACAAGACATGATCAACTACTCGACCGTGTGCATCTCGTGCAACAATGCTTGCCGGATTAAGT